>JAOUPW010000239.1 GCA_029879665.1 Rhodospirillales bacterium
CGGGGGTTACGGGGTCCGAGAAGCCGGTTGTAGCCACGCAACGCGAAGAGGCGGAACCTCAATCTGCTTTAACTTCCGGCCGGTCACAGGTTGTTTCGGGAGGCGAAGCCGTTCCCTCGGATGTTGAGGCGGCGGCTAAAATCCAACAGGCCCAGGAGTTGGTTGACGCAACGCCGGTTTCCGTCGCGGAGGCAACCGAAACTGCAGCCGCAGTGGAAACGACCCCTGCGCCAGCTACGGAATCCGCGAGCAGTGTGTCCGGAACTCAGCTTGCCGCGATTCCTTCGGCGCCGGCTTCAACGCCTCAAATCGGCTCCGGGACCGGTCGGGTTTTTGGTGCGGAGAATGAAAATTCGCGTATCGAGGTTCGGGCCAAGATCAACAGCTGGATTCAGGTTCGGGATAATTCCACCAACAGGTTGCTGTTGACCCGCCTTCTTCAGGCCGGCGACAGCTATCGGGTTCCCGACCAGACCGGGTTGCAGCTTTTGACGGGCAATGCCGGCGCACTTGAGATCCGTGTTGACGGCAAGCCTGTTCCACCGATCGGCCCCATTGGCGCAGTCAGGCGAAATGTTTCCCTGGATGCCGTCTCCCTGCTGGAAGGCAAGGCAGTCAGCGAGTAAGTCTCCAGCGGCAAACGAGCCGGAAAAGCCGGGTTTCCTGCATATTTCTCTGATTTTTGTCAATCCGTCGTTGACCTCGGCCCCGGCCATGCGGCAAAACTCGGCGGAGCGTTCCCCTGGCGCCAGCGCATACGTTTACCAGATCCGGCAGGATCGCACCCGCTGCAAGCCCGATATGAGCCAAAAATAAGGATGAACGGCATGTTCGACCCCCACCCCCGACTGACTCGCCGAAAAAGCATTCCGGTCATGATTGGTTCCGTGGCGGTCGGCGGCGATGCGCCGATTATGGTTCAGTCCATGACCAACACCGATACGGCGGACGTGGACGCGACGACGGATCAGGTTGCATCCCTTGCCCGGGCCGGCTCAGAGGTGGTGCGCATCACGGTTGACCGGGAAGATGCCGCCAAGGCGGTTCCTGTCATCCGGGACAAACTCGACAAGCAGGGGGTCAATGTTCCGCTGGTCGGGGACTTTCATTACATTGGACATACGCTCCTTACCAAGTATCCGGCATGCGCCGAAGCCTTGGCAAAATACCGCATTAATCCCGGCAACGTCGGCCATGGCGTGAAAAGAGACACCCAGTTTTCAACCATGATCGAAGTTGCCCTCAAATATCAAAAGCCGGTTCGGATCGGCGTCAATTGGGGAAGCCTGGATCAGGATCTTGTCATCCGCATGATGGATGAAAACGCGGCCCTTGCCGAACCCCGGGCTGCCGCCGATGTTACGCGCGAAGCCCTGGTCGTTTCCGCCCTGCAAAGCGCCGCGCGCGCGGAGGCCCTGGGACTCGGCAAGGACAAGATCATTCTTTCCTGTAAGGTGAGCGGTGTTCAGGATCTGATTGATGTTTATTTGAGTCTGGCGTCGCGTTGCGATTATGCTCTGCACTTGGGATTGACCGAGGCCGGGATGGGGTCAAAGGGGATCGTTGCCTCCACTGCGGCGCTTTCCGTTCTTCTGCAACAGGGGATCGGTGATACCATACGTATATCGCTCACCCCCGAACCGGGAGGAGATCGCACGCAGGAAGTTATTGTCGCCCAGGAAATTCTTCAAACCATGGGTCTCAGATTTTTTACGCCTTTGGTCACCGCGTGCCCGGGGTGCGGCCGGACCACATCGACGGTATTTCAGGAATTGACGGAAACGATCCAGGATTACGTCCGAGGAAAAATGCCGGACTGGCGGAAGGAATACATCGGTGTTGAAAACATGAATCTGGCCGTCATGGGGTGTATCGTCAACGGGCCCGGTGAAAGCAAACATGCGGATATAGGCATCAGCCTACCGGGCACCGGCGAAGATCCCGCCGCGCCGGTTTTTGTTGATGGGGAAAAAACCGTAACCCTTCGCGGTGCCAATATCGCAGAGGAATTCACCCGCATCGTGAACGATTACGTTGCCTCACATTACGAAAAGCGGGGCTAACTGAGATGTCATCCCTGAAACCCGTACGCGGCACCCGCGATATCCTGCCTGAAGAAATTAAGAACCACCGTTATGTGGAAACCGTTCTTTCTGAACTGGCAGACCGCTACGGGTTTGATGAAATCGCTACGCCCATTTTTGAATTTTCCGAAGTCTTTTCCCGAACCCTGGGGGATACGTCGGACATCGTGACCAAAGAGATGTATACTTTTGAAGACAAGGGCGGCGAAAAGATTACCTTGCGGCCTGAAAATACGGCCGGCGTGGCGCGGGCCTTTATTTCCGAAGGCCTTGCCCAGAATCTTCCCCTTAAACTGTTTTACCGGGGCCCCATGTTCCGTTACGAGCGACCGCAAAAGGGCCGCCAGCGGCAGTTCCATCAGGTTGGCGTTGAACTTCTTGGAGTCGAAGGCCCGCAAGCGGATGTGGAAGTGATCGCGCTCGGCGCTCATTTTCTCGAGGCCCTTGGCGTTCTCGATAAAGCGACCCTGGAATTGAACTCCCTGGGCGATAGCGACAGCAGAAACGCCTACCGCGCCCTTTTGGTGGATTATCTGATGGATCACAGGGAAAAACTTTCCGAGGACAGCCTGGAGCGCCTGGAACGAAATCCCTTGCGAATCCTTGATTCCAAGAATGAAGGCGACAAAGCCGTCGTCGCCGGCGCGCCTTTGATGACCGACAGCCTCAATTCGGCCTCACGGGACTTCTTCGATGAACTTGTCGCCGGGCTCAGCGCCCTCGGCGTTTCATATACCCTCAATCCGCGTCTGGTCAGGGGGTTGGATTATTACTGTCATACGGCCTTTGAATTCACCACCCGGGAACTTGGCGCTCAGGGAACCTTGCTCGCGGGTGGGCGTTACGATGGGCTGATCAAGCAGATGGGCGGGCCCCAAACCCCCGGTACCGGCTGGGCCGCCGGCGTCGAGCGACTTGCCCTGATGATAATGGACGCGCCGGCGGTGCCGCGTCCCATTGCGGTTATTCCTGTCGGAGAGGATGCTCGATCGCAAGCCATGACCCTGACCCAATCTTTAAGAAAGGCGGGATTAAAAACAGACCTCGGTTATTCCGGCAACATGGGCAAACGCATGAAGCGGGCGAACAAGATCAATGCCGTCGCCGCCGTCATTCTGGGCGAAGACGAACTTGTACGTAACGCGGCATCGGTCCGCGATATGGAATCGGGCGAGCAGACGGAGGTGCCGCTATCCTCCCTGGAAAATCACCTCGCCCGTTACCGTTAGTTAAATCATGAGCACGAACAAATCCGTCACGGATGGGTTTCTGGTGGTTGGCGCCAATCACCGTTCCAGTTCCCTGGCGCTTCGCGACCGCCTGTTCGTGGAGGATGCGGATCTGCCTGTATTCTTCGGTAAATTGCAGGATGCCGGGATCGATCAGGCCGTAGTGCTGTCTACATGCGACCGAATCGAAGTTCATTCCGTGGAAGAAAACCATCAGGCCCTAGATGAAGTCCATCTGGAAACAGCCGGAAAAATCGTATCCGTTCTGGCCGGGCGAGCCGGGGCCACGGCCGAGGAGCTTGAAAGCCAGCTTTATGTTCTCCGGGGCGAGGCGGCGGTGCGGCACGTCTTCGCGGTTACTTCTTCGTTGGACAGTCTGGTGATCGGCGAGCCGCAGGTGTTGGGGCAGATCAAGGCCGGGCACCGCATGTCGCGGGATGCCGGTATGACAAAAAATCTCGAACCGATATTCCAGGCGGCCTATGCGGTAGCCAAGCGGGTGCGGACGGAAACCGAAATCGGGCGGCGGCCGGTTTCCATTGCCGCCACGGCGGTGCAATCGGTTCGTGACCTCCATGGTGACCTTGATCGCTGCTCAGGCCTTTTGATCGGGGTTGGTGAAATGGGAGAACTTGTTGCCGAACAACTGGTATCGTCCGGGCTCGGGCAATTGACCGTCATTCACCCTATGGAAAACCGGTCAGGGACGTTGGCCCGCAAGCTTGGATGCCACGCCGCGCCCATGGAGGCCCTTGCGGGATTGCTGCCGGGAGCCGATATTGTGCTTACGGCGCTTGGTAAACGGCAACATGTCCTGACCGCCGATATGGTCTCAGGCGCCCTCAAGGCGCGGCGGCATAAACCGATGTTTTTGGTCGATACGGCCATTCCCGGTGATATAGAGCCTGCGGTCAGCCGCCTCGAAGAAGCCTTTCTCTATGATCTGGGTGACCTGGAACATATTGCGCTGCAGGGCCTAGCCAGCCGCGAAATGGAATCCAAGGCCGCCTGGAACATTGTAGATGTGGAGGTTTCCCGGTTTTTGCATGGACAGGCGG
>JAOUPW010000240.1 GCA_029879665.1 Rhodospirillales bacterium
ACTCGAACTTCGTAAATTTTCACGGAAGACCTTCTTCTTTTGTTCCGTCCTTTCGGCGGCGGCGCCCGTCGCGAGCCTCCCGGATGAACGAACCGACCACAAATATAACTGCCGTTACCAAGAGTCCCAAGGAAACCGGGTCATCAATGAAAACGGAATGATCTCCGTTTGTCAGAAGAAGCGAGCGGCGGTAATTGGCCTCTATCATGTAACCGAGCACAAGCCCCAACACCAAAGGGAGGAACGGAAACTTCAACAAGCGCATGACGTATCCGACGGCCCCTGCCAACAGGACAATCCCCAGATCAAACAGGCTGTGATTGATGGAAAAAATTCCAGAGAAAATAAGTCCGTAGATTCCGGCAAGAAGATAGGGTTTTGGCCGGTTCACTAGCCAGATGGCCGGTGACAGTACCAGCATGCCGATAAAGAACAGGGATACATTGGCGACAAGTAAACCGCCGAACAGGCCATATATGAAATCGGGATGCTTAGTGAAAAGCAGCGGCCCCGGATCCAGACCATGAAGCAACAACCCGCCAAGCAGAATGGCCGTGGAGTTGGATCCCGGAATACCGAAACTCAACATGGGCACAAGCGCCGTTCCCGCGACCGTATTGTTGGCCGTTTCCGGAGCAGCAATGGCTTCGGGCGATCCCTTGCCGAATTCATCTGGGTGTTTCGACCATCGGCGGGCTTCGTTGTAGGACATGAAGGCCGCGATGGACCCGCCGGCGCCGGGCATACATCCTTCGAATAGGCCGATCGCGCTGCCGATAAACTGTGATTTGCGCAGACGCTTTAACAGTTTGAAGCTCGGCAGCTTAATTCTGGAGTCCCGGTGTGTCGGCTTTTCCCATTCCGGCTTGCCCGCCTGGATCAGAAGCTCACTGACGGCAAACACACCGACCATGACCAGGATGAACTTGATGCCGCCCAGAAGTTCCGATTGATCGAAAACGAACCGGCTGACCCCCGATACCGGATCGGTCCCGACCATGGCGATCATCAGGCCGACCACGCCGGCCATCAGACCTTTGATCAACGACCCGCTGGACAGGGATGCGATGACGCTGAGACCGAGAACCCCTAAGGCAAAATAAGCCGGCGGCGTAAACAGCAAGGCGACCCTGGCGAGAGGTTCCGTCAACACAACCAGGAAAAACAAACCAATCAGGCCACCAATAACACCGGACACCAGGGATATGCCTAGGGCTTCTCCACCGCGACCCTGCTTCTGCATTTCGTAGCCGTCGATGGCGGTCGCGGCGGCGGCGTTCGTGCCGGGGGTGCGGATCAGGATTGCGGGAATGGAGCCGCCGTATTCCGCCCCCACGTAGGTCGAGGCCAAAAGAACAATCGCCGGAATGGGGTCCATGCCGTAGGTGAACGGCAACAAAAGCGCCATGGTGATGGACGGCGAGATGCCCGGCAGGGCGCCGCCAAGAATACCCCAAACGACACCACCGATGGCGGCAAACGCGGCCGGGGTCGTGGTCAGGGCCTGCCAAGCGTATTCAAAACCGTTCATGTCAACAACCCCGGCCAAAATCCTGGAGGCATCGGAATGCCAAGAAATATTACAAACAGGAGATAATAAAAAACTGCGCCGGAAACGGCGATTGCCAAAAGGCCGACCGATGGTTTTTTGCCGTTATAGACCGCCGTCGACAGCATAAGCAGAAGGACCGAGAGGACATACCCCAGATAGGGAACAATAAAAAGGTACCCGACGCCGATAACAAGCATGCCGATGGCACGGAGATGGGGCCTCCACCGGGTGCGGGCCGGTTCCTGATCGGCGCTTTCAACCACACCGGAAAAACGCGCCGTTAAACTGCGAATGACAAGAAGCAGGGAAAGGGTGCCCAGGGTCAGGGCCAGCGCCTTTGGCAGACCATCGGCGCCGACCCCACCGTCAAGCGGGCTAATGGGAATGTCGTCGGCTTCCAGCCAGTAAAACGCTGAAAAAACGAAGACGACAAACCCAATCACCGCGTCCCGGGGCATACCCTGTGCTTTCCGTTTCAACCTTTCTGATGCTTATTTCTTCTTTTTCTTCTTGATATTGTATTTGTCGAAGAATTCCTTCTGGTCTTCCGCGAAGTCATTGATGAACTTTCCGTACTCGTCATGGTTCATGTAGGTGGGAACGAGGCTGGACTTGGAGTACCACGCTTTAAAGGCGGGTACCTCAAGTACGTCCTGAATTCCTTTTTCCCAAGCGGCGATAATGTTGGCCGGCAACCCTTTCGGCGCAGCAATTCCGCGGAACTTGTTGATGACAAGGTCGATTCCCTGCTCGCGGGCAGTCATGACATCGGGAAAATCCTTGAGACGGTCTTTTGTATAGGTGGTGATTATGCGAACCTTTCCGGCTTCGAGCTGGCCGCTAAGTTCCTGGATTTCTCCGATTCCCAGGCTGACGGTACCGTTGAGAACGCTGATCAGCAATTCGCCACCGCCATCATGGGTAATCACAGGGGATTTAACGCCCGTTAGCGACTTGAATTTTTCCATGACCTGACGATCGAGTGAACCAGGCGTGGTTACACCAAATTTAACGCTAAGTGCGTCTTTCTTGGCTGCCGCGACCACTTCCTTAATGTTTTTGAAGGAACTTTGCGAGCGGACGTAAACGATTTGCGGATCGAGAAAAACGTTCGTAACAGGTTCAAGATTTTTGTATGTGTATTTCGGCTTGCTGAGCAATGATGTGTTGATAAACGTTGGCGTCGTTCCATAAAAAATAGAGCCGTCCGCCGGTGAGGTTGCGAGCTTCGCCATCGCCTTGGCGCCACTGCCCCCACGGACGTTTTCAACCACGAAATTGGCACCCATGACCTTGCCCAGATGTTTGGTCATCTCGCGCAGAAAAATATCGGTACCGCCTCCGGCTTTCGAATGGGTGATTAAGGTTACCGTTTTATGCGGATATTCCGCGGCCATCGCGGGTGCCGTGGTTACAACAGACGCCGCAAGCATCGTCATGGCGACGGCGGTCTTCCTTATCATGCTATTCATTGGAGCTCTCCCTATTATATGACGCCCCCATCCCCGAAGGACGGCGGCGCCCCTGTTATTAGTAAACAACCTAGTAAATTGCAAACTGCCGACAATATGATGCTAGAATTTGTTTGATAATGCAACATCAACTCCGGAGATTTCCACCGTGAAGGAAACACACTCGTCTGTACCCGGTGGACCTACCGCCGACATCAGCGCCTATATTTCAGCGGCGATTGAAAAACCGTTGCCAGAATTGGTTGCGGAAAAAACGAAATGCCACCTGCTCGATTCACTTGCCGCCATGATATCAGGATCAAGACTTAAGCCCGGCATGATTGCGGCAAAATTTGCCAAAAGCCTTGGCGGTCCTCCGGATTCAACTGTCGCCGGAACTGATATTCTCATCCCGGCGGTTCATGCGGCCATGGCCAACGGCATGGCGGCTCACGCGGATGAAACGGATGATTCTCATCTGGGCGGACGTTTCCATCCAGGCTGTGCCATCGTACCGGCGGCGCTCGCGGTCGCGGAACGGGAAAAAAGTTCCGGCAACGATCTGCTGCGCGCCGTCGCCCTGGGTTACGATATCGGCGCCCGTTCAACCATGGCCCTGGGGTTCAGCGGCCCCAAAACGGGGACTCACAGCACCCATAGTCTTGGCGCCGCATTCGGTTCTGCGGCTGCGTCTGGCGCCCTTTTGAAACTGTCGCCCCTGCAGACCGCCTGGATGCTGTCTTATACGGTTCAACAAGCATCTGGCGTTCCCTATTGGCACCGGGATCCTGAACATATCGAAAAGTCATTCGATTTCGGCGGCATGGGTGCCAGGAACGGGGTCTATTCCGCCCTCATGGCCGCCGCCGGGTGCAGCGGTGTCCCGGATGCATTGACGGGAGAGCATTCGTATCTGTCCGCCTTCGCGGAAAAACCCAAACCCGAAGAGCTGACCCGGGATTTAGGCAAGCGGTTTGAAATCATGGCGGCCTCGATCAAGAAATGGTGCGTCGGGTCCCCCATCCAGGCGGCGCTGGATTCCCTTCTCGCTATCATCAACGAGCATGAAATATCCATAGGAAACATCAAGTTCCTTACCGTACATATGCCTGATGACCGGCTTCATATTGTTAATGACCGCGACATTCCGGATATTTGTCTGCAACATTTGCTGGCAGTGATGGTTGCCGACGGCGGGCTGACCTTTGCCTCGGCCCATGATGTGAGCCGCATGTCGGACCCGGAAATCCTGGAATTGCGCAAGAAAATAAAGGCGGTGCCCAGCCCCGAGCTCACCGTCGCCCGGCCGGCTCGTCAGTCCATCATCGAGATCGAAACCCATGACGGTAGGCACCTGAAA
>JAOUPW010000008.1 GCA_029879665.1 Rhodospirillales bacterium
TCTCCTTAATATCCTTCGCTAACCTTCTGGATGGGAAACTTATGCGGCTGATATGTTCTCTCATGATTTTATTCGTTTTGTTGCCGGTTTCGGCGCAGGCACAGAAGCCGGCACTGGAAGCAGTCATGGTAACCGAAGGCGTCTATGCCCTGGTTGGCGAAACAGGCCAGCGTTCGCCTGAAAACCTGGGAAACAACGCCACCTTCGGTGCCATCGTCACGTCGAAAGGTGTGATCCTGATCGATTCCGGCGGCACCGCCAGGGGCGCCGCAGCGATCCACCAGGCGATCCAAAAAATAACCAACAAAAAAATCATCACCGTGATCAACACCGGCGGCCAGGATCACCGCTGGCTCGGAAACGATTATTTCCGCAAATTGGGCGCCACCATCATTTCTTCAGCAGAGGCGGTCGCCGACCAGAAGAAACGGGCCTCCGAACAGTTCACGGCGCTGGGCTTCCTGGTCGGTGAAAAAGGCCTTGCGGGAACCAAGGACTCCCATGCCGATCAGGTGTTCGATAAAACCCTTGGCCTCACCATCGGCGGCGTTGAATTGCATCTTGAACATCCCGGCCCCGCCCATACGCCCGGTGACATCTTTGTCTGGCTGCCGGGAAAGAAGGTGATGTTTTCCGGCGATATCGTATATCTGGACCGGTTGCTGGCGGTTACGGATTCTTCAAACCTTAAGGGCTGGATCCAAGCCTATGAGCGGGTAGCATCCTTCAAGCCCCGCCATCTGGTGCCTGGGCACGGCCGGCCGGCAACCTTGGAAAAAGCCCGTTTCCAAACCTATGACTACCTGATCAACCTGCGCGACCGGGTGCAGGCCTACCTTGATGGCGGCGGCGACGCGCAAGGATCGGTCAATGTGGATCAGTCCCGGTTCAAGGATATCCTCAATTTCGATCAACTGGCCAAGCGCAACGCCCAAGCCGCGTACATCGAACTGGAATTCTGAAAAGAATTCAGGCGGCCGCGATCCAGCCGCCGCCCAACACCCGGTCGTGATCATAGAACACGCACGCCTGGCCCGGGGCGACGGCGCCTTGCGCATCCTCGAGGGCGACTTCCACATGGCCCTCGCCGGTGGGATGGAGGCGGGCCGCCACCGGCGGCTGGGTCGAGCGCAGCTTGACCGTAACCCGGTGACCAACCTCAGGCCCGTCACCGGGGCCGATCCAGTTTACATCCCTGACGTTGACCCGATCCCGGAGCAGCGCCGCCTTCGGCCCGGCAACGATACGGGCCTGATCGGCTTCGATCCGGACCACATAAAGGGGGTCCGGCGCGCTGATGCCCAAACCCCGGCGCTGACCAACGGTATAATGAATGATGCCGTCATGATGCCCGAGAACGTTGCCGTCCAAGTCAACGATTTCACCGGCATCGAAGGCCCCGGGGCGCAGCTTCGCGACGACATCGCTATAATTGCCGTCGGGGACGAAACAGATATCCTGGCTATCCGGCTTGGCTGCCACCGGCAGGTTGAAGCGCCGGGCCAATTCCCGGGTTTCGGATTTATCCATGCCCCCTAGGGGAAAACGCAAGTAGGAGAGCTGTTCGCGAGTGGTGGCGAACAGGAAATAGCTTTGATCGCGCACCGGATCGGTGCCGCGATACAATTCCGGGCCTTCCGGCCCCTGCCGCCAGCGCACATAATGGCCGCTGACCAGGGCGTCGCCGCCGAGGTCGCGCGCCGTTGCCAGTAGATCCTGGAACTTGACCGTCTGATTGCAGCGCACACAGGGAATGGGAGTTTCACCGCGCAGATAGGTGTCGGCGAAATCCTCGATCACCGCGCCTTTAAAGCGGGATTCGTAATCGAGCACGTAATGGGGAATACCGAGGGTATCGGCGACGCGGCGGGCATCGTGGATGTCCTGACCGGCGCAACAGGTTCCCGGCCGGTCCACGGCTTCGCCGTGGTCGTAGAGCTGCAAGGTTACACCGACGACGTCATAGCCCTCATCCGCCAGCAGGGCGGCTGTGGCGGAACTGTCGACGCCACCGGACATGGCGACGATGACCCGGGTGTCGGCGGCTGGTTTGTCTATGCCAAGCGTGTTCATGGTAAAAATATAAGAAGCCCAGAAGCCGGAACAAGCGCCCAACTCATAAGTCTTCTCCAGGATTGGAAAGGGATTTCAGAGTGCGGGAATGGTATTCCCGGCGGTAGAGCACCAAAACCACCCACAGGGAAGATGCAATAAAGAGGATGGGATGGATGAACCAGCTCAGCGCCGCCAGCCCAAAATAATAGGCACGCATGCCACGGTTGAAACTTTGTACCGCGAGCGTGGTAATCCGAGACGCCAGCGCGCCGAAGCCGTCCTTTTCGGTTGCCGATTCATACCCCGCCTCGGGAGCCGCGCCGATGAAAACGATAGCGTAATTGAACTGCCGAAGTGACCAGGCGAATTTGAAAAATGCGTAAACGAAGATCACCAGCAGCAGAAGCACCTTGATTTCCCACATGGCACGCGTGGTTTCGACCGTGAACGGCAGCGTCATCAGGATGGCGCGGGCTTCATCCACCGAACCCAGGATTGCCAGTAGACCCGCGAGAATGAAGATGGTGGTGGAAGCGAACAGGGAAACACTGCGCATCAGGGTTCCCATAAGGTTGACGTCCACCATACGATTTTCCCGGGACAGCATGCGTTCCATCCAGGTTTGCCGGAATTCCCGCATGGCCGTCATCAAGTTACGGTTTTTAACGCCTTCCCGATCAGCGAAGAGCGTATAGCCGATCCAGCAGATAAACACCCAGAAAAGAGCAAAAATATCGAGCGGCGGGATGTTGATCATGGCAATGGCTCTAATGGTCGGTCTGGTGCAGAATTTTGCCGGAGAGCCCGGTATCGTAGGCGACCCCTTCGCCGGTTAGCGTTATAGCATAAGGAAAAGACGCCTTGGCCAGTCCCTTTCGCTCCAGCGCCTTCCACACCCCTTCGTTCTTGAGCCCGTTGGCGTCACTGGACAGGACCACGGCGGAACCGACGTGAAAGTGATCCCCGTGAGGCGCGGGGATCTGGGTGATCAGGATTTCTCCGGTCTCGCCGTTGGCGGTGGAGGTTTCCGGATGACGCGCCAATTCCTGAAGCAGCGTCAGCGTCTTCAGCTGCAGGGTATTGAGTTTGAGTTGATTCTTTTTGGGGGGCATGGTGCTGAAACTCGAAGATGACGGGAAGGAGCCTGCTTCAGTCTAATCCCTTTCCTCCAGCCATGCCATCTGGATGGCTTCGAGGATTTTTTCGTTGGATTTCTCCGGATCGTCGTCGAAATCGGGCAGATTCTTCACCCATTGCCACAGATCGGTAAAACGCAGATTGACCACATCCGCGTCGGGATGGGCGTCTTCCAGTTCGATGGCGATATCGGTGACGTCGGTCCAGCGCAGTCCCATGAGATCAGTCATCCAGCATCATGTTGCGGGTCGCAGCCGGCAGGGTCACCACTAGGCCGTCCCGTTCCGGTGTCATTTTAATCTGACATCCCAGGCGCGAGGTGTGGGTTAAGCCGAAGGCAAGATCGAGCATATCTTCTTCTTCTTCCGAAGCCTCGTCCAGCTTGTCGAACCAGGCGGGATCGATAATAACGTGACAGGTGGAGCACGCCAGCGAGCCTTCGCAGGCGCCCTCCAGATCAATGTCGTTGCGGTGCGCGATTTCAAGCACCGACAGTCCTTCCGGGGCTTCCACTTCCATGCGGGTACCGTCGGGTTTGATAAACGTCATTTTGGGCATTCAGCCGAACTCCTGATTCTTAAAGCCTTTAATATTCCCGCGCCTCATGTACCGTTCCGGCGCGCTCCGGGCAAGGCCGGCGGTGTGATGAAACGCGGGCTCAGGCCGCACCTTCTTCCATTTTTTCGTCTTCCGATTCCAGGTCTTGAGCGTTCCTGCTTTCAAGGGCTTCGACATCCAAACCGGTCAGGGCAGAACGGATTCCCCGGTCCATTCGTTTTTCGGCAAAGGGACGGGACGCGGTTTCCAAGTCCTCGGTGGCGGTGTTGATGGCATCCCGGTCTTCGCCTTCGATTGCGGACTCGAGGGCGGACATGGCCGCATCGATGGCTGCCCTTTCCGTGGCATCAAGCAGATCGGCGTCCGCCGCCAGGGCCGATTGAAGCGCCTTCAGGTTGCGTTTGGCCTCAACCCTGGCCTCGGTCAACAGCCGGAGCGCCATATCTTCCTTGGCATGTTTCATGCTGTCATACAGCATCCCCGCCATTTCCTCTTCGGTCAGGCCGTAGGACGGCTTGACCTCCACCTGGGCCTCAATGCCGGTGGTTTCCTCGCCGGCGGTAACCGTGAGCAGGCCATCGGCGTCCACCGCGTAGGTGACCCGGATACGGGCGGCACCGGCGGCCAGGGCGGGAATGCCGCGAAGATCGAACCGGGCCAATGACCGGCACTGATCGGACATTTCCCGTTCCCCCTGCACCACATGGATGGCCATGGCCGTCTGTCCGTCTTGATAGGTGGTAAATTCCTGGGCCTTGGCTACGGGAATGGGAGTATTGCGGGGAATTATTTTTTCCACCATGCCGCCCATGGTCTCGATCCCCAGCGACAGGGGCGTGACATCGAGAAGAAGGGTGTCGGAGCCTACGGTCAGGGCTTCGGCCTGCAAGGCGGCGCCGATGGCTACCACCTCGTCGGGGTTAATGTCGGCCAGAGGCTCGGCTCCGAACAGGTCCCGGACCTTTTCTCGCACCAGGGGTACCCGGGTCGAACCGCCCACCAGCACCACACCCCTGACATCACCGGGTCCTAGAGCGGCGTCTTCGAGAACCGAGCGGCAGATTTCGATGGTGCGGTCAGCGAGAGGCTCGATCAGGCGATTTAGGGTGGCGCGGTCTAGCGCGTGACGGGTCAATTCGCCGCCCACATCCAGCATCCATTCGCCATCTTCCTGATCAGTCAGGCATTCCTTTGCAAGACGCGCGGTCATCAGCGAGGTCTTGACCTCGTCCGAAGAGATTTCCGTTTCCCCTAATTTTTCCGCCCGCTGCTTGAGAAAATAATCGGCCACGGCATGGTCAATATCATCGCCACCGAGAGCGGCGTCGCCACCTGTCGCCAACACCTGAAAGACGCCCTTCTCCATGCGCAGGACGGAAATATCGAAGGTACCCCCGCCCAGGTCATAGACCGCGTAAAGTCCTTCCGCGTCCTTATCCAGACCGTAAGCCAGCGCCGCCGCCGTCGGTTCGTTAACCAGACGCAGCACATCCAACCCGGCGAGGCGGGCGGCATCCTTGGTCGCGGTGCGGGCCGCATCGTCAAAATAGGCAGGCACCGTGATCACGGCGCGGTCCACGATTGCGTCCAGATGTTCTTCTGCCCGGGCTTTCAACGCTCTCAGGATATCGGCGGAAATTTCCACCGGCGTCAGGCGGTGTCCTGCGATATTGACGCGGATCATCCCGGATTTGCCTTCTTCGGGCGGCTCGACCTTGAAAGGCAGAGTACCGGCCAGGGACTTGAGGTCTTCGGCACCGCGCCCCATCAGGCGCTTGACCGAACTAACCACGGTTTCGGGCCGGTCCAGTAGCAACACCTTGGCCAGACCGCCGACAATTGCCGAGCCGTCGGTGGCATAAGCGACCACGGAAGGCACCAAAGCTTCGCCATTTTCGTCACGCAGGACTTCCGAATTACCCTCGGAACTGATGGCAACCACTGAGTTGGTGGTGCCAAGATCAATGCCGATCGCCAGCCCCTGATTATCGGCATGGGGAACCGGCGTTTCTCCGGGTTCGTGAATTTGCAGCAAAATCGCCATGATCTAGGCCTTGCCGAGCTTGGCCCGGTGGGCACGGACTTCGTCAGCAAGTTTGCGCAAAAACTTGAGCCGCGTGATCAGGCTGCAGGCACCTTCAAGGTCGCCGCCCTTGAAGGCCAGCGACATGCCAATTTCACAATCCTCGATGTCGTCCTGGGTGGCCTTGGCAATGCGGTCCACGTCTTCCGGCGCATCGGTTTCCGCCAATTCCTCACGCAGTTCCATTGCCTCCATCAGGATGACCGGGTCGTTAATCTGATTGCAGCCTTCGGTGAACACCTTGACCCCCTTCAGGTGCACCAGATAGTCGGCCCGTTTCAGAGAATCCTTGAGGGTTTCGTAGGCTTCGTTAATGGACGTTGCCTGCTGCTGGGACAGGGCCCGTTCGCGCGGCGTGCGGGTTGCGAAACGGTCGGGATGCAGACGCCGTTGAAGATCGAAATAAGCCCGGTCCAGCGCCGCCATATCGATATCGTAGGCAACCTCCAGGCCCAAACGGTCGAAATGATTCCGTTGCCCCGGCGGCAGCATGGCTTCACAGGTGGGACAGAACAGATCCCCTACCTGAAACGGCCCCCTGCACGACCAGCAGGGAAGGAAACCCTGGGACTGATTCGACCCGGCGCCACTATCAACCTGCTTGTTATCTACTTGCGATTGCATCTTAGTTAACATCCGTGGGCTTTTAACAACGGGACCGCCCCTTGCGGGAGCGGTCCTCGCCCTGCCCTGGTGGCAAAAACGTTATTAGATGTGGAAGGATTCGCCGCAACCACACCGTCCCTTTTCGTTAGGATTGTTGAAGACGAAACCGGATTCCAGTTTGCTTTCCTGATAATCCATCTCGGTGCCGAGAATAAACATGGTCGCCTTGGGGTCGATCAGAACGGTCACGCCCTTGGCTTCCACCAATTCGTCGAATTCATTTTTTTCGTCGGCGAATTCCAAGGTGTAGGACAATCCGGAACAGCCCTTGGTCCGGATTCCGACGCGGACGCCAAGGGTTGGCTTGCCGCGACCGGCGATCATCGCCTTGACCCGTTCGGCGGCAGCATCCGAGATGGTAATCGCTTGGGGACGTTCGTTCATATCCGATTTCCTCAATTTCAGGCCATCAGCCCCACCTTATTCGGCGGCTTCGACCTTGCTTCCCTTTTTCGCCTTGTAGTCTGAAACAGCGGCCTTGATAGCATCTTCGGCCAGAACCGAGCAATGTATCTTGACTGGTGGCAGAGCCAGCTCCTGAGCGATCTCGGTGTTCTTGATCTCGGCGGCTTCATCCACCGATTTTCCCTTGACCCATTCGGTCACCAGCGAACTTGACGCAATGGCTGAACCGCAGCCGAAGGTCTTGAACTTGGCGTCTTCGATAATACCGTCTGCACTGACCTTGATCTGAAGTTTCATGACGTCGCCGCAGGCGGGCGCGCCGACCAACCCGGTGCCGACATCATCGGAATCTTTGTCGAGCGCCCCGACATTGCGAGGGTTTTCGTAATGGTCAAGAAGCTTGTCACTGTAAGCCATTTTTTTTCTCCGTTCTGCCGGATTCAAAGTCCGGGGTTGTCGTCCGGGCGTGTGCCCGGCGCGATTAATGGTTTGCCCATTCGATAGATTTCAGGTCTATACCTTCCTGCGCCATTTCCCAGAGAGGGCTCATCTGGCGCAAGCGTTCAACTTCGGAAGCAATCTTGTCGACGGCGATGTCCACTTCTTCTTCCGTGGTGAAGCGACCCAGCCCGATGCGAAGCGAGGTATGGGCCAGTTCTTCCTCGACGCCAAGGGCGCGGAGAACGTAGGACGGTTCCAACGAAGCCGAAGTACAGGCCGAACCGGAAGAAACCGCCAGATCCTTGATCCCCATCATCAGGCCCTCGCCTTCCACGTAGGCGAAGCTGAGGTTGAGGTTGCCCGGCAGGCGTTTATCCAAGTCGCCGTTCAGATATACTTCCGGCAGGCGGTCCATGATTCCCTTATAGAAACGGTCGCGCAGCATGCGTAGACGTTCAGCTTCGGCGCCCATTTCCTTTTCCGCCAGCGCGCAAGCCATACCGATGCCGACACAGAGCGGCGTCGGCAGGGTGCCGGAACGCATGCCGCGTTCCTGGCCACCGCCGTTGATCAGCGCCACCAGACGTACCCGGGGCTTGCGCCGCACATAAAGTGCGCCGATGCCCATGGGCCCGTAAACCTTGTGCCCGGAAATGCTCATCAGGTCGATGTTCATGTCGTTCACATCCAGCGGGATCTTGCCGACCGCCTGGGCGGCGTCGGTATGAAAATAGACACCCTTCTCGCGGCAGATGGCACCGATTTCCTTAACCGGCTGAATGACGCCGATTTCATTGTTGGCGGCCATGATGGAAACGATGGCCGTCTGATCGGTAATCGCCGCTTTCAACTTTTCCAGATCAATCAAGCCGTTTTCCTGCACCGGAAGATACGTGACTTCAAACCCTTCCTGTTCCAGATGGCGGCAGGAATCGAGAACGCATTTGTGTTCGGTGACGCAGGTAATGATGTGGTTTTTCTTGTCCTTGTAGAAATGCGCCACACCCTTGATTGCCAGATTATTGGATTCCGTGGCACCGGAGGTAAAGATCACCTCCTTCGGATTGGCGCCGATTAGGCTGGCGATTTGGGCACGGGCGATTTCCACCGCCTCTTCTGCCCGCCAGCCATACGCATGACTGCGCGAATGGGGATTGCCGAATTTCTCGTTGAAGAAGGGCAGCATGGCATCGATGACGCGAGGGTCTGTCGGCGTCGTCGCCTGATAATCAAGATAGATCGGTGATTTACTGTTGTTGGCAGTCATATTAACCATTTCCTGTTGTTTTACGCAGCCGGCGCAACGGAAATACCGTTGGCAGCGGTTTCAACCCGCAAGCCATTCCAGGCTTCCACAAATAATTCGAGATCCTCTTGCGTGTTGGTCCAGCCGAGGCTGATCCGAATGAAGGACGAGGCCAGATCATCGCTCAGGGCCATGGCCTTAAGGACATGGCTGGGCGATACCTTGCCGGACGAGCATGCGGACCCGGAACTAACGGCGAAACCGACTAGGTCCAAGGTCATCACCTGAGTCTGGCTGGAAACCCCGGGAAGAGCAATGCAACTGGTGTTGGGCAGGCGGTCGGCGTTTTCGCCGATGATTACCGCTTCGGGCGCAGCCTGTTTGACGCGAACTTCCAAGCCATCGCGCAGGATAGCCATGTCGTTGGAATGACGGTTTTGCAGCGCGGTTTCTACAACCGCGCCGAAACCGGCAATGCCGGAGACGTTTTCGGTTCCGGCACGTCGGCGGCGCTCCTGACCACCGCCCAGAACCCGGGGACCAACCGAAACACCGTCGGCGTGCACAAGAGCACCGACGCCCATGGGGCCCCCCATTTTGTGTGCCGTGAGGGTCAACATATCGGCGCCGAAGGTCTTTAGGCCGATGGGAATCTTGCCCGCAGCCTGTACTGCGTCCGTATGAAAGAGCGCCCCCCGGGCATGGGCGATGTCTGCAGCGATTGCTACCGGCTGGATGACGCCGGTTTCGTTGTTGGCGGCCATGATCGAGACCAGGGCCGGCTCTTCGGAAGCGGCCAGCATGTCATCCAGCGCCTGAAGGTCAACCACGCCGTTTCCGTCAACGGGGATAATTTCGGCATCGGCGCGCGCATCCAGCACGGCCGGATGTTCCACCGCTGAGACCAGAACCCGCCGGCGCCCGGCGCCGTTGAGGGCCAGATCGTTGGCTTCGGTTCCGCCGCTGGTGAAGATAACGCCTCCTGCGGAGGCTTCCGCCAGAGCGGCAACTTTTTCCCGCGCATCTTCCATCAGTTTGCGCACCTGACGCCCAAAGCCGTGCGCGGACGATGGATTGCCCGTCAGCATCAAGGCGGCGGCTACCGCGTCGGCGGCTTCCGGTCGGACCGGAGAGGTCGCATTGTGATCCAGATAAATAGCGGGTTTCATAACTCAGCCATTTTTAATATTAGTTATTGGGCCGCCTGCACGGTAGCGGTGAAGGCGGTTTTCCGTTCTTCGTCGTCGAAAGATATTCCGCTGGTGCCGAGAATGCGGCGTTCACAAACGTCGGCTACGGTAACGGAACTCAAATACAAGTAAATGTGATTGCCCAGTTCCTGCCACAGGTCGTGGGTCAGGCACCTGCTCTTGTTGGAATGGCAGCCGGATGGGCTGTCTGCCTTGCAGCGGGTTGCCTTGATCGGTTCGTCCACCGCCATGATGATGTCGGAAACTCGCATTTCCGATGACTCCCGGGACAACAAGTATCCGCCGCCCGGCCCCCGGACGCTTTTGACAAGCCCGCCCTTGCGAAGCTTGCCGAACAACTGTTCCAGGTAGGACAGGGATATTTCCTGTCGTTCCGCGACATCGGCCAACGCGATTGGCTTGCCGACGGAATGGCTGGCCAGATCCGCCATGGCCATAACGGCATAACGTCCTTTGGTGCTAAGTCTCATTCATAATCTCCTTGTGATGGAGTTTCATCCGTTACACGCGCTCTAAGAATCTCCGCCAGAAAGGGCGGTACGGGTTTTCTTCAATACACCCTTATCGTCATCGCCTATCGCCGCTTCCAGTTCCTCAACCCTTTCCATTAGGGTCTCAACCTGACCACGCAGATTTTCTATGGTCCGAAGTACAGGATCGGGGCAGCCTTCGGTGGGCGTCCCGTAGGCGACGAATTCCTTGGATTTGTTTTTGTCGCGGGGCATGACGACGCGGGCCGGAATACCGACGGCGGTAACTCCCGGCGGCACATCCTCAGTGACTACCGCATTGGCACCGATGCGCGCCCCTTCGCCGATGATGATCGGCCCCAGGACTTGCGCACCCGAACCGATGATGACGCCATCTTTCAAGGTCGGATGGCGTTTTTGATCCACTTGCTTGTGGGAATCCACGGCCGGAGCGATCCCGCCAAGGGTCACCATCTGATAAATGGTGACATCGTCGCCAATATGTGAAGTCTCGCCGATGACCACGCCGGAACCGTGATCAATGACGAAGCGCTTGCCAATCTCGGCCCCCGGATGGATTTCGATACCGGTCAGGATCTTGGCAAAATGAGAAATCAGGCGTCCCAGAAGGTACCATTTCCGCCTCCAGGCACCGTGGGCGAGGCGGTAATAAACCAGGGCATGAAAGCCCGGATAGCAAAGAACCACCTCGGTTCGGGACCGGGCTGCCGGGTCGCGGGCCATGAAAGAATCAATATCTTCCTGAAATCTCTTGAAAATCATCGGTTCTCTTATATCTTAGTGAGGAATTAGGGTAATATCGGATGTTCCGGGACACTTTCCTCGGGTTTATGCCGTTTCGGCGGTTTTCCGAAGGCACTGTCGGCCAACAGAAATATAGGATGACCAAGTTGAATGGTCAAGTATTTCCCGGTTATTTCTTCTCTTGGTTAGATTAATTCCCGACTACTGTTATCAGGTTATTACCTGACCGGGCACCCCGTACCCGCCCAACTCATTGTCAACAATTAAGAAGAACACCATGCCCGAAGTTATTTTTAATGGTCCCGATGGTCGGCTGGAGGGACGCTACCACCACTCAAAACAGCCAAATGCTCCTGTTGCCCTGCTTTTACACCCCCATCCCCAACATGGCGGCACCATGAATAATAAGCTGGTTTTTGCCATGTATCAGGCGTTTGTGCGCCGGGGTTTTTCCGCCCTCCGCTTTAATTTTCGAGGCGTCGGCCGCTCCCAAGGCGTGTTCGACAACGGTCTCGGCGAAATGAGCGATGCCGCCACCGCCCTCGACTGGATGCAGACCTATAATCCCAACGCCAGCGGCAGCTGGATTGGCGGTTTTTCCTTCGGCGCCTGGATCGCCATGCAACTGATGATGCGCCGTCCCGAAATCAGCGGCTTCATCTCCATCGCCCCGCCGGCCAGCCAACATGATTTTTCCTTCCTCGCGCCGTGCCCGGCCTCGGGCATGATCGTCCACGGCGACAAGGACGACGTGATTCCCATTGCCTCGGTCGACAAGTTGCGTCAGAAGCTTTCGGCGCAGAAAAACATCACCATCGATTACCGGGTGATCGAAGGCGCAGATCATTTCTTTGCCGAACATACCGACATCCTGATCCGCCATCTTGACGATTATCTGGATAAGATGCTGACCGAAGCCGCCTGAGCAAATTCATCCGGCGAACTGGGGGCTTGTGTCCTTTGCCTCCATCAGCGCGTCGCGCCCATCGGCTCAGGGCTTCGCCCGTATCGGCCATGACTGACTTTGCCCTGTCCTCCGGTTTTCCTTGTTGGATATCACGGTGAGTCCCGCCGGCACCTCTTTTTCCGTGATATCCATCATGCCGGCTGATGAAGCACCCCCCCGGTCATGGGCGCGCTGACGCCGGTGGTGGAAGGTAGGCTTAGAGGCAGACCATAAAGGGAGCGAACGGCGAGGAAGGCGAATGCCTGAGCTTCCAGCACATCCCCCTCCCAACCCACCGTTTCCACCGGCGCGACAGAAGTCTGCAGAATCTCCGTCAAAGCAGACATCAGAGTACCGTTATGCCTACCGCCACCACATACCAGCCAGCGTTTCGGCGCTGTCGGAAAATGCTCGCGCGCTCTAGCGATACAGGCTGCGGTAAACGCTGTCAGGGTCGCCGCCCCGTCGGCAGCGGACAATCCTTTCGCAGCCTCAAGGTCGAAATCTTCCCGGTCCAGGGATTTTGGTGGCTTCCTTTGGAAATAGTTGTGCTCCATGTAGATTTTCAGACAATCCTGATTGACCTTCCCCCCCTTTGCGAGCCGGCCCCCTTCATCCATGGGCCGGCCGATTGCCGCTGCAGTCCAATCGTCGATGAGGGCGTTGCCGGGGCCAGTATCGAAAGCAAGGATGTCCCCCCCCTCTCCGATCCAGGTGACGTTGGCGACCCCGCCGATATTGAGCACCACCAGCGGCTTATCCAATTCCCGGGCGAGGGCGGCATGATAGAGCGGTGTCAGCGGAGCCCCTTCGCCCCCTGCGGCCACGTCGCGGGCGCGGAAATCATTGACGACCCGAATTCCGGTTTCCGCCGCAAGAACGCGACCGTCGCCGATCTGGCAGGAGATGCCGGCAGATGGATCATGGAAGACCGTCTGCCCGTGAAATCCGATTACGTCGATATTCTGCCGCAACAAACCGACTTCATCGAGAAGTGTGCGCACCGCCTCGACATGCTTAAGGGTCAGATTCCTGACGACCGAATCATCTCCGGGACCGGGCAGACGACCGAGAAGGTCACGCAGACGACGGCGGAAAAATTCGTCATAATGAAGGCTTATGGATGGGCCGGAAAAGGACACCTGTTCACCATCCGTACGAATAATGGCGGCATCGACCCCGTCCAGGGACGTCCCGCTCATCAGCCCCAGAGCCATGAGATAGGGTCGATCCGTCATACCAATCCCTTCGTAAAATCCCACATGCCGTTGTATGGTAGCAGGTGATTGTGTTACTTACGCCCCCTTCCGGCAAGTGCCGGATGAAAAACCGCCAGAACCGAAAGATACCCTGCTCATGGCCACTTACCGCTCGGACTTCATTAAAATCGCAACCGAACGAGGGTTCTTTCATCAATGCACGGACCTTGAGGCCTTGGACGACCTGGCCAGCAAGGAAATCGTGTCTGCCTATATCGGTTTTGATTGCACCGCCCCCAGTTTGCATGCCGGAAGCCTGGTTTCGATCATGCTGCTTCGCGCCCTGCAGCAGAGCGGACACAAACCGATCGTCCTGATGGGGGGCGGCACCACCAAGGTCGGCGATCCTTCCGGCAAGGACGAATCCCGCCAGTTGCTGAGCGAAGAACAAATCGCCGCCAACATGAACGGAATCAAGCAGGTTTTTTCCAAGTTTCTGACCTTCGGCGACGGCCCCACCGATGCCATCATGGTCAACAACGCCGACTGGCTGGACGAGTTGCAATACATCCCCTTTCTGCGCGATTACGGCCGTCATTTTTCAATCAACAGAATGCTCGGGTTCGAGTCCGTAAAATTGCGTCTTGAGAGGGAACACCCCCTCACCTTTCTCGAATTCAATTACATGATCCTTCAGGCGTATGATTTCCTGGAGCTAAGCCGCCGGCAGAATTGCCTGCTGCAAATGGGCGGGTCTGACCAGTGGGGCAACATCGTCAACGGGGTCGAACTGGGCCGCCGCATCGACAATCGCTCGCTCTATGGGTTGACCACGCCGCTACTGACCACGTCGTCGGGCGCCAAGATGGGAAAAACCGCCGCCGGCGCCGTATGGCTCAACGAAGATATGCTCAGCGCCTATGATTATTGGCAATACTGGCGCAATACAGAAGACGACGACGTTGGGCGGTTCATGAAGTTGTTTACCGATCTTCCTCTCGACGAAATCGAACGCCAGGAGAAACTCGAAGGAAACGAAATCAACGAGGCCAAGAAAACGCTCGCAACTGAAGCGACGAAACTTTGCCATGGTGCCGAAGCCGCAAAAGGGGCGGCGGAAACGGCGCGCAAGACCTTCGAAGAAGGAACGTTAGGCGAGGATCTGCCAAGCGTGAATGTGCCTCGGGCCGAACTGGACCAGGGTATTCCAGCTTTC
>JAOUPW010000493.1 GCA_029879665.1 Rhodospirillales bacterium
GTTCCTTGAACTTGCTGTGATCCGCCGTCGATTTTCCATTGCTGGCGGCAAGGCTGTTCGTTCCTGCTCCAATGATAAGGCTTAGGGCCGACAGGACCGTAATCAAAATACCGGTATGTTTTTTATTGAGGGCATTCATTTTCCCCTCCTTTAAAGTGATGGGCGGTTTTGTTGCTCTTGCAGGGATCGGGAAGGTCCTAGCAACCGCCAAGGTCCTGTAATCCGCCCTTGCCCTTGCCGCCGCCGGCGCCACCCGGTTTGTTCACGATCAGTTTCGGTGCAGGCTTGGACGGATCGAAGGTGATGAATTTTTTCTGATCGGCGGAAACCTTCTGCATCACCGATGCCACCATGGGACCGAACATTTGCCCCATCAGACCGGCGTTCATGAGTCCGATGTAGATTTTTCCATCCGATTTTTCATAAACGGTGATGGTGCATGGCATCAGGATGGAAAGAATGCGTGTGTTGTCGTCTTTAAGGATCGGTTTGGAATAATCCGGATTGCAGGCTTCGACGAGAAGCACGTTCGGCACCGTCGCGCCGAGCTGGCGAATGGTGTTCGACGGGCTGCGTAACCCGGAAAGGCTCCAGCCGGCATCCTTGATGTTGGCCTGGATTCGCGCGGCGGTCTCTCTCAGGCCGAAGGGACTCGGATATTCCTGAACCATGAAGCTGCCGCCCACTTGCCAGGCGAGAAGACCCGATAAAACAATTCCCGACAGAAAGCCAATGACCAGCTTGAACATGATGAGCGCTCCTTTTACATTAGAAAGCTATTATATAAGCAAATGCTAAATTAAACAAGTAACTTATTGTAATTATTAAATAATGGAGTATTTTACTTATATATTTTGTGATATTCTGCGACAAATTGTCGAACCGGATTTGTCGGGCAAAAGAGTTGAAGAAGACGAAAAGGCGACTCATCATGTACGACATGACTTCTTGCTTGCGAGTTCCGCTTGCGGTTGGCGCGATCGTGTTTTTTTTGGCCACCGCGGTGACCGCCGATCCGATCAGGGACGCGGTTCCTCCTCTTCTGGATGACGCGGGCCGTGCCGGTTATGGCGAATTCACGGAAGGGGCCCTTCATCGCGCCTTCGCCATCGCGCCGGGAGGTACCTGGGTTTGGGTATCGGACATGCCGACGCCCGAGGTCGCGGAAAGCGAAGCCTTGCGGGAATGTTCAAATTATACGGACCAGAGTTGCGTCATCTTTGCGGTGGATAATCAGGTGGTCTTTGATGCCGACGCCTGGACAGGACTCTGGGGTCCCTATATTGCGGCCGGAGAAGCGGCGGCGCGTCCAGTCGGCATCCGCCGGGGAGAACGGTTTCCCGATCTGTTGCTTTCCGATCCCTTCGGCGCCAAAGTCAAACTTTCCGATCTACGCGGCAAGGCCGTCTTGTTTCATATATGGGGGAGTTGGTGCCCCCCTTGTCAGGTCGAGTTTCCGGAATTGCAGATGCTATATGAATCCCTGAAAGGGGAGCAGGGGATCACGTTCGTTCTCGTCCAGTCCCGGGAGGATATTGAAAAGTCCCTCCGCTGGGCGAAGCGGCATGGATTTTCCATGCCCTTTTATGATTCCGGATCGAAGGGCCTTTCGGACCGCCGGTTTCGGAAAGCCGATGGCGGCACCATCGAAGACCGGGTTTTGGCGCCACAATTTCCCAGCACCTATGTTTTGGACAAGAACGGGATCATTGTCTTTTCCCATTCCGGACTCCTGCGGAACTGGCCGCAATATGCGCCGTTTCTGCGACATGTCGCTTCCCGCTCTGGCGGTGGCGGTGCACAATGAGTATTTTAAAGACATGATGGATAAAAGAGAAAAACTTCCGGCGGGGAAATCATCCGCTTCCAATGTGGATGCCTTCCTCAAAAAAGTGGCAGGGATGCCGTCCGCCAGGGCGGCGGGGGAACGCGGGCGCCTGCTTTTCGCCATGGATGCCACTGCCAGCCGCCAGCCCACCTGGGACCGGGCGGCACACATCCAGGGAGAGATGTTCACGGAAACGGCGGCCCTGGGTGGGCTGGAACTGCAACTCGCTTTTTTTCGCGGTTTCGGCGAATTCAAGGCCAGTCCGTGGTTGACCGGTTCGGAAGAACTCGCCCGCATGATGACTTCCGTGCAGTGCATGGCCGGAGAAACCCAGATCGGCAAGGTTCTCGCCCATGCCATCAACGAAACCAAGCGCCGCAAGATCGACGCCCTTGTTTATGTCGGCGATTGCGTCGAGGAAGACGTGGATGCCCTGGGCGCCAAGGCCGGCCAGCTTGGATTGCTGGGCGTGCCCGCCTTCATGTTCCACGAAGGCGATGATGCGCTCGCCGCTTTCGCTTTCAAACAGATCGCGACGTTGAGTGGCGGCGCCTATTGCGCTTTCGACGCGTCCAGCGCACAGACCTTGAAAGATCTGCTCGGCGCTGTTGCCGTTTTCGCCGCCGGCGGTCGCAAGGCGCTGGAGAATATGGCGCAAAAACGCGGCGGAGGAGCGCTTAAACTCATCCAACAAGTAAAGGGCGGATAAGGTGCTGCCCTTTTTCATCCTCGGCATCGCCCTTTTGCTGGGCGGGTTACTGGCCATGCGCTGGTACGCCACCGCAGATCCAGGGTCTTGAT
>JAOUPW010000241.1 GCA_029879665.1 Rhodospirillales bacterium
AGCCACGCGGGAATTGTTCAAGGTTGTGAAATCAGGCGCGGTCAAGGTACGCATCGGACAGGCCTACGCCCTGAAAGACGCGGCGCAGGCGCACAAGGATCTCGAAGCGCGCAAGACCACCGGCTCCACCGTCCTGCTGCCCTGATTCAAGCTCAAGCGAAAGGCTTGCCCCCGGCCCTTTGGGCCGGGGTTTTTTTTGCGGCACGGGAATTGCTTGAAACGATGACGGTTTTTATCAACAGGAGGCTGAAAAATGGAAATCGGATCGAACGGCGCAAACCCTTTCGCCGGATTTTCGGGGGTGACCCGGGGCCAGGACGCCGCAGCCCCGGTCGCGCCCGTCCCGGAAAAAAAACATCAACCGAAACCGGAAGAACGTGCCGAGGAAAAAAAACCGAGCCTCGTCGATCAGATTCGCGAAATCGGCTTCAGCGCCTACGCGGAAAAAATCAAGATCGAAAACCTGAAAGAATTGAGGGAAAAAATCCTTTCCTCAATGGGACTTAGCGAAGAAGACCTGACTGAGATGACTTCCGAGCAGCGCCAGGCGATCGAAGATATCATCGCCCGGGAAATGCGACAGCGCATGGCGGCACAAAGTGAGATCAACGGCGAAACCGGGACCGCGCACACCGGCGTTCCCCCGTCTCTCGTCACCGACGCGACCAACCTGGGCGACGGCATGGGCGTACTGATCGCCCTGCAGGCACGGGACTTCCGCGAAGACCCGGCGGCGGAAGATAAAACCACCAAGCAGGAATAATTTTCCACCTGAAGGGAAATTTTTTCCCATGCGGACGGAACTGTTTCGGGCGGACCGGTCCGGTCCCGCCCGCGATTTGGCCTATCGTCCGCCGGTGACGTCCAGGGTGGCGCCGGTGGAGTACGAAGCTTCGTCGGACAGCAGCCACAGGATCGCGCGGGCGACTTCTTCCGCCTCGCCGCCCCGGCCCAGGGGAATCACATCCTTCATGCGGTCGACCCGGCCGGGCTCGCCGCCATCGGCATGAATTTCCGTATAGATAAAACCGGGACGGACCGTGTTAACCCGGATGCCTTCGCCGGCGACCTCTTTTGACAGTCCCAGGGTCAATGCTTCGACAGCGGCCTTGGACGCGGCGTAGTCCACGTATTCTCCAGGGGCGCCGACCCGGGCGGCGGTCGAGGAAATGTTGACGATGCCCCCGCCGGTGCCGCCATGTTTGGTGGACATGCGGCGAACCGCTTCGCGGGCGCAGAGAAAGCTTCCCGTGATGTTGGTCGCGAACATGCGCTCAAGACGCTGGAGCGTCATCGACTCGAGCCGCATCTGGGGCTCCAGAATGCCGGTGCAGTTGACCAGCGCAGTCAACCGCCCCAGTTCCCGGTCCACGGTATCAAACATATGCAGAACGCTGCCTTCATTGGAAACGTCGGCGGCGACCGCGATGGCTTCTCCGCCCTTGGCTTTAATATCCTTAGCCACGCCTTCGGCTGCTTCGGCGTTGGCAAGGTAATTGATGCAAACAGCGTAACCCTTTTCCGCCGCCAGCCGCGCAGTGGCGGCACCGATGCCGCGACCGCCGCCCGTAATAAGGATGACCTGTTTCACGAAAACGCTCTGATCAACCGTTCATGGAATCGAAGAAGTCGTCGTTGTTCTTTGAGGACTTGAGTTTGTCGAGCAGGAATTCCATGGCATCGACCACGCCCATGGGCATGAGGATTCGCCGCAGGACCCACATTTTCGACAGAGTTCCCTTGTCCACCAACAGTTCTTCCTTGCGGGTGCCGGATTTGGTGATGTCGATTCCGGGGAAGGTGCGCTTGTCGATCAGCTTGCGATCGAGCAGGATTTCCGAATTGCCGGTGCCCTTGAATTCTTCGAAGATAACCTCATCCATGCGCGAGCCGGTATCGACTAGGGCGGTGGCGATAATGGTCAGCGAGCCGCCTTCCTCAACGTTTCTGGCCGCGCCGAAAAACCGTTTCGGCCGCTGCAGGGCGTTGGCGTCAACGCCGCCGGTCAACACCTTGCCCGAACTGGGCACCACCGTGTTGTAGGCGCGCGCCAGGCGGGTAATGGAATCCAGCAGGATGATCACGTCGCGCTTGTGTTCGACCAGACGCTTGGCCTTGGCGATCACCATTTCGGCGACCTGCACGTGACGGGACGCGGGTTCGTCAAAGGTCGAGCTGACGACTTCACCCTTAACCGAACGGGCCATGTCGGTGACTTCTTCCGGCCGTTCGTCGATCAGCAGCACAATCAAATAGCTTTCCGGATGATTGGCGGCGATGGAATGAGCGATGTTTTGCAACATCATGGTTTTACCGGTGCGCGGCGGCGCCACGATCAGGGCGCGCTGTCCCTTGCCGATGGGGGTGATCAGGTCTAGCACGCGCGAGGTCTTATCCTTGATTTCCGGATCGTCAATTTCCATCTTCAGGCGCTCGTCCGGATAGAGCGCAGTCAGATTATCGAAGTTGATACGATGGCGAACCTCATTGGGGTCGGCGAAATTGATGGCGTTTACCTTAAGCAGTGCAAAATATCGCTCGCCGTCCTTGGGCGAACGAATCTGGCCTTCCACGGTATCGCCGGTGCGCAAAGCAAAGCGGCGGACTTGACTCGGGCTGACATAAATATCGTCCGGACCAGGCAGGTAGTTTGCTTCCGGGCTGCGCAGAAAACCGAAGCCGTCCTGCAGGACCTCCAGCACGCCGTCGCCGAAAATGGGGATGTCATTTTCCGCCAGTCGCTTGAGGATGGCGAACATCATCTCCTGCTTGCGCAGGCCGCTGGCGTTTTCGATTTCCAGCTCTTCGGCGTAGGCAAGAAGATCGGCGGGGTTTTTTGCTTTGAGTTCTTTGAGATTCATTGTGTGGTCTTGTTTCTGCTTCAGTAAAAAGATTAAAGGGAAAAAGAGGGTGGGGTGCGGGGGAAAGTAAAAAGAAGGTCTCGGGTCGTGTCCAAAATCTAAGGCCGGAATTTTGGGTCGTATTACCGCCCTGCCCCCCTAAAAGGGGCTTTCGGGCGTCAGGCCAAATGGGGAAGTTTCTTGAACTACAGAGGGTAGAAATGAGGAAAGGCCCGCCCGAACCGGTCGGTTAACCTAGCATTAGCCCAAACCGTCAACGCCTGTCAAATGGAGAATCCGAAGGCCTCGCCCCTCAAAACGGCCTTACCACGGCAAAAATTACGACTCCGATCATCAGAACCGTGGGGACTTCGTTGGCCACGCGGTAGTATTTTTCACTATGAACGTTGCGGTCTTCGGCAAAGGCCTTGCGCCAGCCGGCCATCATGCCGTGGACGGTGACCATGCCCAGAATGCACGCCAGTTTTGCATAAATCCAGCCATCCGACCAGATTCCGGGGCTGAGTTCAGCCAGCAGGATGCCGCCGAACAAAAAAGAGGCAATCATCGCGGGGTTGATAATGGCGCGCAGCAACCGGCGTTCCATCACCTTGAAGGTTTCCGATTTATCCGATCCGGGCTCGGCGCTGACGTGATAGACGAACAACCGGGGCAGGTACAACATCCCGGCCATCCAGGCCATAACGCTGATGATGTGCCCGGCTCTGATCCATAGGTAAGTGGTGGCGGAAAGTTCCAGCATGTGTGAAGACTAACCCAAAGTTCCGCCGGTGTGCGGACATTTTTTCCATTCATCCGGACACGCGCGGTCCCCCCTTCCGCCTGCCGCCACCAGGGCGGCAAGGGTGGAGATGAAGTCGGGGTCGGTGCCCACGGCCGGAACCCGCAGGTAGCCGGGAACGCCCAGGTCCCGGGCCTTATTCCGGTACTCGATATCCAATTCGACCAAGGTTTCCGAATGCTCGGAAACAAAGGCGATGGGCACGACCACGACCGGAACGCCATCGGCGGCCGCGGCGGACAGCGCTTCGTCAAGGCTGGGCCCGATCCATTCCAAGGGTCCGACTCGGCTTTGATAACAGACCGTCCAATCCGCACATAAAACGCCCCGGGACTCGAGTTCCCCCACCACCGCCGCCGCCGTTTGTTCCACCTGCGCCTGATAAGGATCGCCGGCGGCGACAATTTTTTTCGGCAGCCCGTGGGCGGAAAAAAGAATCCTTGCCCCCTTGCCCTCCGGTTCATTCAAAGCAAGGGCGGTCAACCCCGCCAGCGCCGACACCCATCCCACATGGGTGGGATAACAGCAGGTCCAGGTGGCCGGGGCGTCTAGGCCTGCCCGGGCCGCCGCCCGTCGCCAGTCATCGAGGGAAGACCCGGTGGTGGTCGTGGAAAATTGCGGATAAAGCGGTAACAAGTGTATCGTTTCGGGATCGAAATCTTTAACCCTGGCCACGGTTTCGTCGCTCATGGGAT
>JAOUPW010000242.1 GCA_029879665.1 Rhodospirillales bacterium
AGCCTCAAAGATGGAAGAATAAACATTGACTAAGGAAAGACAGAACAGATTCCTGCTTGTCGGCTTTGCCGTCTTTGCGGCTCTGCTTTATTTTCTAAGCAGTGTGCTGACCCCTTTCATCGCGGGCATTGCCGTCGCCTATTTTCTCGACCCGGTCGCCGACAAGTTGGAGAAATGGGGCGCGTCCCGTCTTGTCGCCACCTGCCTGATCCTTGCCGCGTTCTTCATTTTCGTCATCGTCCTGCTGGTGCTATTGTTACCCTTGCTGCAACACCAGATCGTCGGACTGATCACCCGCGTTCCCGACCTGATCGAAGCCCTGCGCGAACAGGCCCTGCCCTTGATCGAGCGTTTGCAGGCCACCCTCAGCGCTGAATCCCTTGAACGGCTTCGGAACGCCGCCGGATCATATGCAGGCGAAGCTATCCAGTTTGTCACCGGATTGATCAAAAACCTACTGAGCGGCGGCGTCGCCTTGCTGGAAATCGTCTCTTTGATTTTCCTGAGCCCGCTGGTCGCCTTTTATCTTCTTCGCGACTGGGACCTGATCATTGCCAAGCTGGATAATCTTCTGCCTCGTGACCTTGCCCCGGTCATTCGTGAACAATTGGGGGAAATCGACAAGATCATTGCCGGATTTGTCAGGGGACAGGCAACGGTCTGCCTGATTCTCGCCGTCCTATACGGCATCGGCCTGACGGCGGTGGGGTTGGAGTTCGGATTGCTGGTAGGGCTCGGCACCGGTTTGATCTCTTTCATTCCCTATTTCGGCATGACGGTGGGCCTGGTGGTGGCCATGGCCATCGCCCTGACCCAGTTTTCCGATTGGCTGCCCTTTGTCCTGGTGGCGGCGGTGTTCGCCGTTGGACAGATCATTGAAGGCAATTTCCTGACCCCTAAGTTGGTCGGCGACAAAGTCGGCCTGCATCCGGTGTGGGTAATTTTCGCCCTGCTCGCCGGCGGCGCCCTGTTCGGATTCACGGGCATCTTGCTGGGCGTGCCCGCCGCCGCCGTGATCGGGGTTCTTGTCCGGTTCGGCACATCTCAATACCTGGCAAGCCCCCTTTATCAAGGGGTGGGTTCAAATGCAGGTGAATCCCATTCCGGTGCTTCCGAAACCGCCCCGGAGAAGGAAGAAACCTGAACCGTTATGGCCCTGGACCCAAATTCCTTGAAACCCTATTCGCAATTGCCGCTGGAATTCGATCATCGCCCGTCCCTATCGGGTGAAGATTTCCTGGTCACGGACAGCAACCGGAATGCCGTCGCCTGGCTTGATAAATGGCCCGACTGGCCCTCGCCGGCCCTGGCCGTGCACGGTCCCGCCGGCTGCGGCAAGACACATCTTTCGAAAGTCTTCATGGCCCGCAGCGGCGCCAGGGAAATGAGCCTGGCGAGTCTGGCCGACACCGACCTCCCTCAACTTCTGGAAAGCGCCCGGGCCTTCATTATCGAAAATGCCGATACCGCCCTGACCCCCGGCCTGGAAGTCAACCTCCTTCATTTCTACAACCTGGCCCGGGAAACGGACCGGACCCTTCTCTTTACGGCCCGCCAAGCACCTTCGAGATGGAAGGTTGGGCTCAAGGATTTACGGTCCCGCCTGAACGCGGTGACCGCCGTCGCCATCGGCGAACCCGACGACGCCTTGATCGGCGCCTTGTTGGTCAAGCTGTTCGCCGACCGGCAACTCAGAATAGAACCCGACGTCTTGCCGTTCATGGTATCGCGCATGGAACGATCTTTCGAAGCGGCTCGACAGTTGGTGGCGCGGGCTGATGAAATGGCGATGGCTGAACGGCGCAACATCACCCTGCCCCTGATCCGCCGGGTTTTGCAACAATCCGAACATTCAACTCAATAAGAACATTCCGAGGATACCCATCATGGATTTAGGACTGACAGGTAAAAAAGCGTTGATTTGTGCCGCCAGTAAGGGATTGGGCCGGGCCTGCGCCGTGTCGCTGGCGAAAGAAGGCGTCGACATCACGATTGTCGCCCGCACGCCTGAACCCCTGGAGCAGACTGCGGAAGAGATCCGCAAGGCGACCGGTGTGAAGGTGAACGCCGTCGCCGCGGACATCACCACCGAAGTCGGCCGCGCCCAGGCGCTGGCGGCCAGCGGAAACCTCGATATTCTCATCAACAATGCCGGCGGCCCGCCGCCTGGAGATTTCCGCGACTGGTCGCGGGACGATTGGATCAAGGCGCTGGATGCCAATATGTTAAGCGCCATTTTTCTGATCAAGGAAACGGTGGACGGCATGATCGAGCGAAAATTCGGGCGCATCGTCAATATCACTTCCGGCGCGGTGAAAGCCCCCATTGATATCCTCGGCCTTTCCAACGGGGCACGTTCGGGGCTGACTGGATTTATCGCCGGGATTTCCCGAAAAACCGTAAAGAATAACGTCACGATCAATAATCTTCTGCCCGGCCCCTTCGACACCGACCGTTTGAACGCCACCCTTCAGGCCGCGTCGAAAGCCTCCGGCAAACCGTTCGAGGAGGTTCGCGACCTGCGCATGAATTCCAATCCGGCGGGGCGCTTCGGAAAACCGGAAGAATTCGGCGATGCCTGCGCCTATCTGTGCAGCGTCCAGGCGGGATACATCACGGGTCAGAACCTGTTGTTGGACGGCGGTGCGTATCCCGGGACTTTCTAAGGCTCATAAACTTTCTGAAAAAAAGAAACCATAACCATGCGAAAAGTGATCTATTTCCTGGGCGGAACCGTTGCCGATTTTGATATTCCCGATGACCGGTTCGACGAATTTTCCAAGCACTCAAAACGGGACGCCCGTCATTCCGAAGACGATCTGGGCAAAGCCCGCCGAAAACTTGAAGCGTTTGTTCAAAGCAATGCGGAAACCGGAGCCGGTCCGGAAGAAATCCTGGCCGCCTGTTTTATCTGGAATTTCTTTAACACCCATGCCGATGATAATCTTTATATCAAAGGCGACGTCGTTATCGTCGACCTCAACGGCGATGGCGAGACCATCGAATACGCATCCGTCAACGACATCCAATTGGCTCCCAGTCACTAGAGCGGGGCGGAGACCTCCTCTCCCGTCACCCCCAGGCTTTGCACTGGGGTCCATGGATTGTGCCTGGTCAAACCCGCTTATGACCGGACTGAAGCCGAAAGTGCATCTAGGGCCAAAGTGGCCCTCTACTCCGTCCCAATGTGGATGGCCGGCGCCGTCAGAACAGGGGGGTGTTGAAACGGATGGGCATGGAAAGGGAGAAGGAAAAATCGTCCGCGTCGTTGGTGAGGCCGATGCCGGCGGACAGGTTCAGCAAAATTCCCGGCGCCAGCAGGGTCGAACCGCCCAGCACCAGCGTGCCGATGGTGCGGCTGCTGCCCGCCAAGCCGATGCCCGCCGTTTCGGTTTCGTCCTGGTAGGAGCCAGAAAGCACCAACCGTAAAGAGGACTCGGGACTTAGGGCGATAAATGCGCCGGCGTTCGCCGAAACGGTAGAACCTGGTTGAACGCCATTCATTTCCAGACTGTGTCCATAGGAAAGCCCGCCGATGAAGGCGATGGGATCCTGGCGTTTGATCGCCGTCAGCGAGGCTGTCAGTTCGTGGAATCCACCGCCCAGCGACACGCCGTTATCGCTGACCGCACCGCTATCGGTGTTCCAGGTCAGGCGACCCACCAAGTCGGGCCGCCAAAGGCTTTCGCGCAGCAGGGTCTTGGCCAGGCCCAGGCGCACATCGCCCAGGCCCGCGCCCCAGTCGGACGAAGCGGAAACAGGCGTGAAGCCCACGCTGGTCACCGATTCCGAGCGGCGTAGGCGGTAGGGCAAGCCCACCTCGAACTGACTGTCCCAGGGCAAACCCAGGCGTAGCGCTAGGTCGCCGGTGAAGCTGTCGGCATTCTGCTCTGTCTGGGCGGCCAGGACGCCACCGCCTGAAGAAACAAAGCTGGATGTGGCATTTTCGCTGCGGACATAGGTAAAGCTTGGCTCGATTTCCAAGAAACCCGCCGACAATAGGAAGGCGCCTTCGCGGGTAAGCGAACGTTCCAGGGCGCGTTCGGCTTCGGACTCGCTCACCACCACGGTGCCTGGCGCGGCATCATTTTTTTCAGCACGTTTGGTTTCCACCTTTGGCGGGGACTCTGTTCTGCGACTCGGCACGCCGACGCGCCTCTCCAGTGCCTTTACTCGCTCAAGAAGCTCGCCGATCACCTTGTCCCGCTCTCGAAGCTTGAACTGTAGCTGCTCGACCGGCGTCTCCTGCGCGCTAACGGTTGTGGTGCCAGCCGTCACCAGCACCGGCGCAGCAGCGGCCAACAGCACCCGCACAATTTGACGTACGATCCC
>JAOUPW010000243.1 GCA_029879665.1 Rhodospirillales bacterium
CTTTCGCGGCGTCCGGGAAAAACAGGAAATCTTCACCCTTTCCGATCCGGAGATCACGCCGAACATTACGGAAGAAAAAACGGGGGAACCCCGATAACCGTCCGGTGAAGGCTCAGCAGAACCAAATACAGGGCCAGCCCAAGCCCGATTCTCCACCATCCGATTTGAGAAAAAACGAGTTTTGTTCGTCCTCCCGCCATGGCCTGAAACGGCAGGTTGGAGGTTTGGGCGGCATAGACCGTCCAAACCTTTCCCAGGGTGGCCCGTCGGCGGGCATCCAGATGCAGGGTTCCGCCCAGCGCCAAAACCGTCAGGGCCCCGAAAAACGTTAGTGCTGCGGCATCGCCGTTGGCCAGAATATGAACAAGCCCCCACAACCCGACCCCCCACAGGAACGGGTGGCGGGTCACCTTCATGATTCCCACCGGACCCCGGGATGCAATATTCCGGATGTTGGTTCCGGCCATCGTCGGATTGGGAGTGGTCAGTCCGGCAACGATCAGAATACAGGCCAGGGGCATGACCGTCAGGGAGATATGGCGCAATCCGATCGGAGGCGTCCATAAAATGATTTCCGGCGCAACATTCAGCGCCCTAACGGCCCAAACAAGCAATACAATGGATATGATTGAATGGATTCCCGCGAATCCCGTTTCGCCAAAGACCCCCACAAGCCGGGGCCGTATATAATTACTTGAGAGCAGAAAATGGCTGCCGACAAAAAGGACACAGGCGACGATCAAGTTCCACATGAAAAATTTTCTTCCACTTGACGCTTTGCCCATAATCAAGAACTTTTACGAACGTTAGTATATCCTGGATCTCAATCACCATGACGGGAAAACTTGACGGAAAATCCGCCCTGATTACCGGCGCTGCGAGCGGTGCCGGGCTCACCGCGGCCAGAGCCTTGGCAGCGGCAGGCTGCACCCTTCATCTTGCCGACGCGAACGAATCGGACCTTGAAACGGAGGCACGAAACCTGGAAGAAGACTTCGAGGTGGAAATCGAAATCCATCCCGAAGATTTATGCGAAACGGTGAACATCGGATCCTTGGCCCTGGAATGCGATGAGGTGGATATCCTGATCTGCGCGTCCGGCGCTCTTCCCGTCGGGACCGTGGACGATCTTGGCGATGATGACTGGCGGGACGGCTGGAACCTGGCTTTTTTTTCCGCCATTACCTTGATCCGGGAAATACTGGAATCCCAATGCGACCGGGGCCGCGGCCTCATTGCCGTCCTGATGACCGGATCATTGGAATCCGATGAGGATGATATCTGCCGCAGCACCGCAAATGCCGCCCTATCCACCGTGATCCGGGCCCTGGGCGTCAGTGCCGCCAAGAAGGGGGTCTGCGTCGTCGGCATTCATGCAGACGAGCCGGATGGATTTGAAGGCCTGGGGGAACTATTGGACGAGTTGCTTTCATCTACATCTCCGGAAGCCGGCGGTTCGGTCCTGACACTGGAAAAATCCACTGCAGGAGTGTGACCATCCCGGCCGAACCGGTATTTCAGGAACGATCGCTTGTTACGGATAGGGTCTCGGGGATCGTACTGTTCCGGCTCAGCAGATAGGCGCAGACGGGAATCATAACCAAGGCCAGCAACGAGGGCAGAACCCAATCCTCGGCGATGAAGACAGTGACAATAAGAAAACTTGCCGACATCATCGCCACCGCCAAGATTTTCGCGCGAAGGGGGATGACCCTGTGTTCATGCCATGCCTGAATGGAAGCCCCAAAACGGGGATGGTTCCATAGCCAGTTCTTGAACCGTTCGGAACTTTTTGCAAAAGCCCAAAAAGCAACAATCATAAAAACCGTCGTCGGCATCCCCGGAACAACAATTCCGATCAGGCCCAAACATACATTGACCCAGCCAAAGGCCAACAAGGCCCAACGGGCGCTGCACCCCCTGAACCCATCATTGTTTTGCCCGGAATCCTGCCCGATACGCATTCATTGGCCTTTCTTGACCTTGGGAATCCATATATGAGAAAGGTCTTGTCATACCGCAAGCCATTCTAACCGCAAGGGTCTGAACGAGTGATAAATATTTCCCTTCCGCAAGGGGCCGCCATCGATGACGAAGGGGTTTATACCCAGGTTTTGAGCCATCCTTCCGGGAGCCTCAAACGACCTGCCCTGTTCCTGGACCGGGATGGAGTCGTGGTCGTCGAGGCACATTACCTGCACAAGGTGGAAGACGCCAAGTTGATTCCCGGCGCAGCCCGGATCATCGCTCTGGCGACAAGGGCCGATATTCCTGTAATTCTGATCACAAACCAGGCCGGTATCGGCTACGGTTATTTCGGTTGGAATGAATTCATCCTGGTTCAGGACAAAATATTATCGGACCTGTCCCGGGAAGGAGCTTCCGTCAGCGGCGTTTTCGCCTGTCCCCACCATGCCCGGGGAAAGCCTCCCTATAATCATCCTGATCATCCCGCAAGAAAACCCAACCCCGGCATGCTGTTGAAAGCAGCGGAAATGATGTCCATTGATTTACCGGCTTCGTGGGTCGTCGGCGACCGGGCGATTGATATGGAAGCAGGCAGAAACGCCGGGCTTTCCGGCGGGCTGCATGTTCTGACCGGACATGGATCAAGAGAAGGCGAACGGGACGCGGCCCTGGCCATGGCGGGGAAAGAATTTACCGTTCACACGGGTGAATCGATCAACGACGCGGACCGGATGTTGCCTATATTCGCGTCGTTAACCTGAACCGGAACGTGCTTCATCCAGGGCGGTGATCCGCTTTAGTAATTCTTGAACCTGGTAGGGTTTACCAAGGAAATCTTTGCCTCCGGCGCGAAGCGCGGCCTTCTTTAGCTCAGGGTCTTCCTCGGCGGAAAGAAAAATAATGGAAATTGCGCTGAATTCGTCGCGCGCGCGGATTTTTTCCGCCAGTTCGATTCCGTTCATTCCCGGCATATGCATATCCATCAGGATCAAATCCGGCCGAAATTCGGCCAAGCGATCCTCGACCAGGGTCGGGTCCAACTCCATTTCCGCCACAAACCCGGATTTGCGCAGCAGAAAAATTGCCAGATAGGCGGAACTTTCATCGTCGTCAACGACAAGAATACGAAGAGGAGAACGATCGACCGGCGCCACCTGAGGGGAAGAAAGGAAGGAAGACGTTTCATCCGGTCCGTTTACTATGGCGTCGCCGACCTCATCCGTCAGGACAACCAAACGACCCAGATCTTCTTCTGAAATTCCGGCCTTCTTTTCGAAAAGCCCGTCGCAAAAACCTTCCAGGGCCCGGGCCTTCTTAGAAAGATTGGTATAGCCGTAAATGCCCCCCCCGCCCGATAATTTGTGGGCGTCATCTCTTAAGACTTCAAGGACGGAGAAAACATCTTCACCGGAAGAAGCCGTTTTCAATTTCTCGATCTGACGGCAAAGGGCTTGATGCTTTCCAGGAAGATTGGAGGCATAGGAGGCAAAGAGCTTTTTAAACTTATCCGGCAGATCATCGGTCATCTTAACCACTCCGACGGCACTACCTGGCTTACCCCCTCCCGATCATCAATAAAAAGGGCATAAACAAATAGAACTGCGCGTTGTTAATAAATATGCCGTATCAGAGTTCGCCGTAGCGGATCGATTCCGCCCAGGTCCCTTCCAGCAATCGGAGGGATTGGCAGAGTTTCTGGATATCTTCGGCGGACATGCTTCCCTTGCCGGAAAATTCAGATGCATTACGCTCTTCGAGTTCGCGGATGCATTTCACAACCTGCATGGCCTTATCGGTCAGGCGAATACGAACCGAACGGCGGTCATGAGGCGAACGCTCCTGTTCCAGGTAGCCCATTTCAACCAGTTTTTTGATGTTATAGGAAACGTTGGACCCTTGGTAATAGCCTCGTTCCACAAGGTCGCGGATGACAATTTCCTCTTCGCCGATGTTGGCCAACAGCAACGCCTGGACGGCATTAATATCCTTACTGCCAACTCGGTTGAGTTCGGCCCTGAGAACGTCAAGGAATCGCCGGTGGAGGCGTTCAATCAGACGGGTCAATTCAAGGTATTCTTTTTTCACAATAAAAAGCCCCAATAACCATGAAGTTTATAGGCGTTATGTCCTAAACCAGCAACTGAGAGTGCCTTATAAACTTTAACATATGGTAATAAAATTAGTCCATTGGGATAGAAAGTCGCCGGAGCCCCACCTCCCCGCACAAAAAAAGAAAACCGGGCCACAAGGGCCCGGCTCAAGTCGGTAAGAGAGGGAACAAATGAAGTTAATTGCTTAACTCATAAGGCATTATCCTCTCTATTGTCGGGAATCTCAGTGACCGTCATCACACGAATGGAAAA
>JAOUPW010000244.1 GCA_029879665.1 Rhodospirillales bacterium
ACGGGGCTCGTTCCGGATCACCCCCATTTCGCCGATGATTTCGCCGACACGGCAGACGGCGATCAGGATATGCTCGTCGTCTTCATCGGATTTTTTCAGGATTTCCACATCGCCCGAGCGGATGACAAAAACCTCGTCGCTTTGATCCCCTTCGTAAAAGATCATTTCGCCGTCAAAAAATGCACAATCTCTCATGTCCGCTCCGGCTTCCCCAACCCGCAAGTCTCTATTTATATATCAGAAAATACCCCTTAAAGACTAGGCTGCACTCATAAACGCCCGCTCTTTGGCGATGCCCCGCACACGCCTCATCGCCCTAGTGGTCGGCTCCAATTCTCGCGCCCGGCGAAAAAGGATAAATATAATGACCACAGGCCGTTTGTCCTGGGTCACGGAGTTGTGTAGGTTTCGCGGCCACCCGGGAATGACCAATATACGGAACTCTCATGCGCGTTGATGATTTCGATTTCGAGCTGCCGCCCGAGCTTATCGCCCAGCGGCCGATCCGGCCCCGGGACGCCGCCCGCATGCTGTGGGTGCCGGCGGGGGCCGAAGAATTCGCCGACCGGACCATTGCCGACCTGCCTCATGCCCTCAAACCGGGCGACATCATGGTATTCAACAATACCCGGGTGATCCCGGCGCGGCTGGCCGGGCACCGGCGCGGCGCCAAGGTCGAGGTCACCCTGCATCTGCGCGTTTCCGAAAACACGTGGCGGGTCTTCGCCCGTCCGGCGAAGAAACTAAAAATGGGCGACCGCATCGATTTCGCCGCCGGTTTCTGGGCCGAGGTCGCGGACAAAAGAGATGGCGGCGAGGTCACCCTCGCCTTCAACCTGGAAGGGCCGGGGCTGCGGGCGGCGCTGGACAAACACGGGGTTATGCCGCTGCCGCCTTATATCAAGCGCGCGAAAGAAGAAGACGGCCTCACCGGCGATCACGACCGCGAAGATTACCAGACCCTGTATGCGGTCCGCGAAGGCGCGGTCGCGGCGCCGACGGCGGGGCTGCACTTTACCCAGGCGTTGATGGACAAGCTGGAAACACGCGGCATCCGGCGCGCCATGGTGACCCTGCATGTGGGCGCCGGCACCTTTCTGCCGGTCAAGGTGGACGACACCGACGATCACGCCATGCATTCCGAATGGGGGGAAATTTCGGAAGAAACCGCGCGTGCCGTTAACGACGCCCGCAAATCCGGCGGCCGGGTCATCGCCGTCGGCACCACCTCGCTCCGGCTGCTGGAATCGGCGGCGGATGAAACCGGCCACCTGCATCCTTTCCAGGGCGAAACGGATATCTTTATCACCCCCGGATACACATTCAGGATAACCGATCTGTTGCTGACGAACTTTCACCTGCCGCGCTCGACCCTGTTCATGCTGGTCGCCGCCTTCAGCGGCCTCGGGCCCATGACGCGGGCCTACAACCACGCCAAGCAATCCGGCTACCGGTTCTATTCCTACGGCGACTGCTGCCTGCTGCAACGGGCGGAAACGCCATGAGCAAATTCGCCTTCAAACTGAACGCCGGCGACGGCGCGGCCCGGACCGGACGCATCACCACCGCTCACGGCGCCATCGACACGCCCGCCTTCATGCCGGTGGGGACGGCGGGCACGGTCAAGGCCATGTTCCCGGAATCGGTGCTGGCCACCGGCGCCCAGATTATCTTGGGCAACACCTATCACCTGATGCTGCGCCCGGGGGCCGAGCGTATCGAGCGCCTGGGCGGGTTGCACAAATTCATGAACTGGCACGGGCCGATCCTCACCGATTCCGGCGGTTTTCAGGTAATGTCCCTCTCGGCGCTGCGCACCCTGGACGAAGACGGCGTTACCTTTCAGTCCCACATCGACGGCTCACGGCACCAACTGACGCCGGAAAGCTCCATGGAAATCCAGCGCCGGCTGGGTGCCGACATCACCATGGCCTTCGACGAATGCCCGCCCTATCCGGCGGAAAAGGACGCGGTCGCGGAGTCCATGCGCATGTCCATGCGCTGGGCCGGGCGTTCGAAAAAAGCCTTCCTCAAGCGCCCCGGCCATGGGCTGTTCGGCATCAACCAGGGCGGCGTCCACGAAGACCTGCGCCGGGAGTCCGTGGACCGTCTGCTTGAGATTGGCTTTGACGGTTATGCCGTCGGTGGCCTCGCAGTCGGTGAAGGCCGCGAGTTGATGTTTCAGACCCTGGACGCGACCGTGCCCCTGCTGCCCGAAGGCAAGCCCCGTTATTTGATGGGAGTCGGCAAACCCGCCGATCTGGTGGGCGCGGTTATGCGCGGCATCGACATGTTCGACTGCGTGCTGCCGACCCGATCCGGGCGCACCGGACAGGCGTTTACCCGGCGGGGTGCGCTCAATCTGCGCAACGCGCGCCACGCCGAGGATAGCCGCCCCCTGGACGCGGCCTGCCGTTGCCCGGCCTGCGCCAATTACAGCCGCGCCTATCTGCATCATCTGGTGCGAACTTCCGAGATTTTGGGCGCCATGCTTTTGACTTGGCACAACCTGCAGTACTATCAGGACCTGATGGCGGCCATGCGCGGCGCCATCGCCGGCGGCACGTTTAAATCTTTCGCCGCCGAATTCCAGACGCAACAGGACCAGGGCGACATCGAGGAACTGAGCGGAGCTTGAACATGACGAAAAAGAAAACAACCGCTAAAAAGAAACCGGCGGGCGCGGAATTGACCCAGTTGGGCCGCAACGCCGCCATTCCGGCCTCGCCGGACAAAGCGGTGATCGAAACCGTTCCCAACCCGCAGCCGGGCGAGGACTACCTGGTGCGCTTCACCTGCCCGGAGTTCACCTCGCTGTGCCCGCTCACCGGACAGCCCGATTTCGCCCATCTGGTGATCGATTACGTGCCGGGGAAAAAAATCGTCGAGAGCAAGTCGCTGAAGCTTTATTTCGCGTCCTTCCGCAACCATGGTGCCTTTCACGAAGACTGCACCGTCGCCATCGCCAAGCGCCTCGTTCAGGTCATGAAACCCAAATGGCTGCGTATCGGCGGCTATTGGTATCCGCGCGGCGGCATGCCCATCGATATTTTCTACCAATCTGGCAAACCACCCGCGGGCCTGTGGATTCCGGAACAAGGCGTGGCGCCTTACAAAGGGCGGGGATAATCCCCATGGCGCGGACGGATCCCTCCCCGATGCCGGACGCCGCGCCCCTGCCGACCTTCAAGAACGTGCTGCTTGAAATGTGGGCCCACCGCAAGGCGTTGTTATTGGCGGCGGTGGCGCCAGCGGCAGTTCTGCTGGCCAATCAATACATCACCAGCAATTTTATCAGAATTAATCCGCCATCCCTCAACTTGATAACAACTCATTCCTATTTTATTCAATTGGTTTTTCTTCCCCTCATCTGGGCCAACTGCTCCGTCTCATTTCATCGGGTATTTCTAAAGGGTCGCGAAAAAGGGCTTGCGGCATTTGGATTCCGTTTTGGAAAACAGGACGGCCGGACCTTTATTCCGATCTTTCTGACCCATACGTTCTATGCCGCTTTTTTAACGGTAATAACTTTTACATTTGCAAAATTCATGATTATCGATTCGTTAGACAACGCGTCCAAATTTCTAATGGGCTTGACGTCAATCCAATCCTTGAAATCGATATTTTTTTACCGATTCATCGATTTAATAAACTGGTTCTTACTTTTTATGTTCTTTATTCCTTATCTATATCTTTATCCCAAAATCCTGCTGCTTCTTCCCTTACGCGCTTTCGGAAATGGTTCCGTTCTCCTTGAAATGATCAGCAACATGCGCCCCATGATCATGCGCATGCTGCTGATCATTTTTGTTCTGTGGTGGCTGTTTCTATTGCCCACGGCACTGGCCTTTATTCTATTTTACGACATGATGCTTCATGGCGCTGTCGATATTGCTTTCAAAGTCGCCGGTACTTTCATTTACCTTTTGACCATCATGATGATCACGGCGACGCTTGCCGTAGCCTACCGGCGGGCAACAGCATTGCCGCAGAGCAAACAAGCAACAAAACCTTAACAAGGAGAACAACTCATGGGAAAAATGGACGGCAGGGTTTGCATCGTCACCGGCGGCGGCGGCAGCATCGGTCTGGCCAGCGCCGAGATGCTATATCGCGAAGGCGCCAGCGTCATGCTCGTTGATCGCGACGGGGACAAACTCGCCGCCGCCGTCCAATCCTTAGGCGGCGCCAGCGATCGCGTCGCCGCCGTTGAGGCCGATGTTTCCGATGAGGCGGCGAGCAAAAACTACATCGACCAAACCATGGAAAAATGGGGCCGGATCGATGTGCTGTTCTGCAATGCCGGGTTCAGCGGCGACAACAAGCC
>JAOUPW010000245.1 GCA_029879665.1 Rhodospirillales bacterium
TCGTCCTTACAGGCATCCGGGTGTTGTTGCGCTTTCTCGATATCCTTGACCGTGATCAGCCCGATGCAGCGGAAGTCGTCATCGACGACCAGAAGTTTTTCAATCCGATGCTGATGCAAAAGGCGCTTGGCTTCTTCGCGCGAGACCCCTTCGCGGACGGTAATCAAAGGTTTGTCCGGCGTGTTGCGGGTCATCAGTTCGCTGACCGGCTGGTCAGGGTTGCTGGCGAAGCGCACATCCCGGTTGGTCAGGATGCCGACCAGCTTGCCGTTGCCGGTTTCGACCACGGGGATCCCTGAAAAATGATTCGTTTCCTTGATAATAAGGGCATCCCGCAGGGTCGCGCCGGGATCGATGGTAACCGGGTTGATGACCATGCCCGATTCGAACTTTTTGACGCGGCGCACTTCCGCAGCCTGTTCGTCGGGTTCGAAATTCTTATGAATGACACCGATGCCGCCGGACTGGGCCATGGCGATGGCAAGAGCGGATTCGGTGACCGTATCCATGGCTGCGGAAACCAGGGGAATGCCCAGCTCGATAGAACGCGTCAGACGGGTTTTAGTGGATGTTTGGGCGGGCAGGACGTTCGATTTGGCCGGAACAAGGAGAACGTCGTCAAAAGTAAGTGCCTCGATAATTTTCATGCCGCCTCCTTATAGGGAATTGGCACCGAAATATACACGAGCCCTCGCCTTTGCCAAGCACGTTCGCCGGGTCGGGGAGAGGTATGGGCGCGCGCAGGGGAGATATGCGGGTTCTGCTGGGTTTTCACCGAATTATTGATGTATAATATTGATGTATAATAAAACGTTAGGCGTCGGCCAGCTGCCGCGCCTCGGTTGCTCCCGTTCCGAACAAGGCTGAGAGGAGCATGACCATGAAGGCCAAGACCACTTATATCCTGATTGCCGACGGTGCCCGTGCCCGGATTTTGAGCACCCGGGGGCCGGGGTCCGGTTTGTCTCCGATTCTAAACCATGATTTTGCGGCTTCGCGCGCCCCCACACGGGACTATGGTACCGATAAGCCCGGCCGGACCCACAAAAGCGGGATCGGCAATTCCCGCCACGCCATGGAACCGTCCACCGACTGGCATGTGATCGAAAAGCAGCGCTTTGCTAAAACCATCGCCAGGATTGTGGACCAGGCGGCGGAACGAAACGAGTTTGACCGGCTGGTGCTGGTCGCGCCGCCGGCGACGCTGGGGGATTTGAGATCTTCCCTTGGTAAACGGGCGGTAGGGCTAGTTTCCCAGGAATTGGGAAAAGACCTGACGCACCTGACGCTGCCTGAACTGACACGTTATCTGGAAGATGTGATGCCGCTATAGGGTTTGTGCAGCCCCGAAAGCCTTAGGCCCGGAACCCTTGTGCAATGACATAGGTTTCCGCCGAATCCGCGCGGCTGGCGGGAGGTTTAACGTGTTTGACGGACTTGAAGTCCCGTTTCATCCGCGTGAGAAGGGCATGTTCCGTTCCGCCTTTCAGAACCTTGGCCAGGAACACGCCGCCGGGGGCAAGGACTTCTGCGGCGAATTCCAGAGCGGCTTCGCACAGGCCCATGATGCGCAGGTGATCTGTAGCGGTGTGTCCGGTCGCCGGCTCGGCCATGTCGGAAAGAACCACATCCGCGGGGCCGTTCAAGGCATTTTTCAATTGTTCCGGCGCGTCTGTGGCGAGGAAATCGCAGATCAGTATCTGGGCGCCTGGAATCGGTTCCATAGCATTGATGTCCAGCGCCACGACCCGTCCCCTGTCCGGCGCCTTGACACGTTCGACGGCAACTTGCGTCCAGCCACCAGGCGCAGCTCCCAGATCAATGACGCGGCTGCCCGGTTTCAGAAAATGGAACCGGTCATCCATTTCCATCAGTTTGAATGCTGCTCGTGACCTGAGTCCGCGTTTCTTGGCTTCTCTCACATATGGATCGTTCAATTGCCGTTGCAGCCAGCGGGTCGAGGATATTTTTCGCCCCCTGGCGGTTTTCACCTTTTGCGAAAGGTCTCGCCCCCCGACACGGGTGCTGTTGCCGCGTCCGGACTTTGCCATCAGGCACCTAGGGGGGAAGCGGCAAGTTCCGCGCCGGACATCATGCCCAGCAGCAGTCCTTCGCGGATTCCACGGTCGGCAACCCGCAACTTGCCTGCGGGCCACAAGGTGCAGATGGCTTCGAGAATGGCGCATCCGGCCGCTACCAGATCAGCGCGCCCTTGGCCGATGCAGGGAAAAGCCGCCCGCTCGGCGCAGGTCATGGCGGTCAGTTTGGCACTGGTCTCGGCGATGGTCGTGAAATCCAAGGTCATGCCGTCTACCCGGGAACGTTGATAATGGGTGAGGCCTTGCGAGACACCGCCAAGCATGGTCACCGTGCCCGAGGTCCCCAGCATCTGGACCCGGTTGTTCCTGATTTCTCCGCTGATTCCGTTATCGTTATCGAAGGATTCGAAGTGCCGGGTGATGCGTTCGACCATGTCGGTGTAATCCCTTGGCGTAGGTGTTCCGCCGCCATATTTTTCGGAAAGCGTGACAACGCCACAAGGAATTGAAGTTGTCGCCAGCAGCGTTGGCATTTTGTTTTCAGTCGTTTCAACCCAGGAGACCTCAGTGCTGCCGCCGCCAATATCGAACAACAGGGCATAGGGACGATCGGAATCCAGAAGGGTGGAGCACCCGATCAGCGTCAGGCGGGCCTCTTCTTCGGTGGAAATGGCCTCAAGCGAAATGCCGGTTTCCGCCTTGACCCGGCCGAAAAATTTTTGACAGTTCGTGGCCTTGCGGCAGGCTTCAGTGGCGATGCTCCGCGCATGAGAGACGTTCTGGAGTTCCATCTTTTCGGCGCAGACTTTGAGCGCGTCGATGGTTCGGTTGACGGCGTCTTCCGAAAGACTACCTGTTTTCGCCGCGCCTTCGCCCAGGCGGACGATGCGTGAAAAGGAATCAACGACCTGAAAGCCGTTGCAGGTGGTACGCGCCACCAACATGCGGCAATTGTTGGTGCCGAGGTCGATGGCCGAATACACAAGCGGGGGCGTGCCTTCCGTTCGGGAGGGCGTATTTATTGTCCGGGAAGATTGGGTCTTGGGTGATGGCACGTCCGGATGCTTTCTGCTATGAATTTAGCTAGACCTGAGCCGCTCTAATCCCCATTAATACCCCGGATAGGCCCTGAGGCGAAGTGTAATGACGCCGGACTTCGGGATCACACTAAAATTTAATGCAGGTTATTCCGGAATATTGGGGATTGAGCTAGATTTTCAGGTTGGCATTACCGGCGGATCCGGGTCTTCGTTCCAGTCGCTGTCGGGTTTCGGATACTTGGCGAGCCATTTTTTCATTAGCTCCACATGCTCGCGTTCTTCCTCGGCCAGTTCCGTCGCCAGTGCCAGTGCGCTTTCATCTTTGACCACTTTTGTAACGTGCATATAGAAATCATACCCCCGCTCTTCGGCGGTGAGGGCCAGAGACAGGGCATGGTAGGGGGTCATAAGGTAATGAACATCGGTTTCGGGCACCATCTCGGGAGGTTCGAAATCAAGCCATTTGTATTCCCAAGGCGGGATGTGGGGCAGATCCATTCCCTTTGCCCGTTTCTTGATGCTATCGACATGTATTTTTTCAACGGAGGACATGCGTGCGAAAAGTTCCGAAACTTCCGGGTTATTGTGCACATCCATCTGATCCGCCAGATCGCGATAGCGTTCCGCCGCTTCCTGTTCCAAGGCAAGGGCGTGGGCGAGAAGTTCTTCGACAGTCTGAATCTCGTTCTTTTCACCCATTTTACTGCCTCCACATCCTGATGCTGTTTTAAATTGAAAACGATTTGTTGATCGCATCCATTTTATTTTTGGACTCCCTGAGGGATGGTTGATAGGGCGGACGGTCGCCGGAATAAAAAATTCCCATGTTGAACCCGTCATCAGTCATCAGGCGCCGCGCGGCGCGGGCGAGATTATCCGTTTTTTCCATCTGGTCCTCATGCACCAAGTTCTTCCATTCTTTCTGGTCGGGGCGGAAAGTGACACACGGGCTCAATATTTCGACAAAGGAAAAGCCGGGCGTGCGGATGGCCTCGACGATCAGTCGCGCTGTCCCGTTGGGGTCGCTGGCAAAACCGCGGGCCACAAAATTCGCGCCCGAGGCCAGTGCGATGACCATAGGATTGAAGGGCCTGAGACCGGACCCCCCCGGTGTCAGGGCGCTGTCCCAGTCGGGTTCGGTGGTCGGTGAGGGTTGACCTTTGGTCATGCCGTAAACGCGGTTGTCCATTACGATATAGGTCAGATCGACGTTGCGCCGGCAGGCATGAAGAAAATGATTGC
>JAOUPW010000436.1 GCA_029879665.1 Rhodospirillales bacterium
TTCTTTGAGGCGCAGTTCCATGCACGAAATTTTTCGTTTTTCGAGCAGCCGGCAGGCCCGGTAAGCTTCTTTCTTTTCGATACCGAGAATTCGAGCCCGGTAAAGCGGCTTTTTGTTGCGCCGTTTCAAGGGCACGATCTTGATGGTGCCGTCGGCCAGGTATTTAGTAGCTTTTTCGATCGCCGTACGGGCGATTTCCAGTGCCGGCATTTTATTTGCGTAGACACCGACCTGAATCCCCCAGATTTCCTTCGCCGTCGTCGCCTGCTTCACGGGCGCCGGATCGGCGTTTGCGGACTTCGTTTGCGCCGGTTTCTGATTGTTCGCGCCGGCGGGCGCCGGTGGGTTGATTTCCGCCATCGCCGGGCTCGGGTCCTTGAGCTTTTCGAACCCCTTGTCCAGCAATCGGGCCATGTGCCGGTTACGCAGCGATGATGTCCGTCCGCCAAAGATGACGCCGATCAGACGCTTTCCGTCGCGCTGGGCCGAAGCCGTGAGGTTGAAGCCGGAGGCGCGGATGTATCCGGTCTTGATGCCGTCTGTGCCGGAATAGGTCTCCAGCAGCTTATTGTGATTGCGGTAAGTCTGTTCCTTGTAGGTAAAGGCCGAGGTCGAAAAGAAGTGGTAATACTTGGGATAATCAATCAGCAGGCGGCGGGCCAAGATGGCCATGTCCCTGGCCGTGCTCATCTGCGCGCGGTGGGGCAGGCCGGAAGAATTGCGGAAGGTCGTGCTGCTCATGCCGATCTGGCGCGCCATAGCCGTCATTTTCAAGGCGAAATCCCGTTCCCCACCGCCAAGGGCATCTGCGATGACGGAAGCGACGTCATTGGCCGACTTTGTCACCAGGGCGAGGATGGCGTTCTTGACGGTGATGGTTTCGCCCCGTTTCAGCCCCAGTTTCGATGATGGCTGACGGGCAGCGCGGGCGGAAACCTTCCATCGGGTGTCATAGGTAATCCGCCCCTGGTCCAATGCCTCGAACACCAGATAGAGGGTCATCATCTTGGTCAGCGAGGCGGGGTAATTGCGGGTGTCGGCGTTGACTTGGTGCAGGACACGTCCGGTTTCGGCATCCATGATCAGGGCCGCGTATTTGGCGAAGGCGGGTGAAACCGTAAAGACCCCGGCCATCACGGCGAGCGCCAAAACGATCAACTTCCGGCGAAGGGAGCGTAACCCGTTCCCTCCTTTTTCAATTCCGAACCCCATATCAACCTTGATTCCGTGCCCCAGTATCCCCGGTTGGCCAGTACCCTCGGTGGAAAAGGCGAAAGCGCGCCGTTTCCCCTTATGGCCTTCGGGAGTATAGGCAATAAACTCAATCCGACTCAAATTATTAAAGATTTTCAAGGTCTAGCCCTTAATCCCAACCACGGACCAAGGCTAACTTCTTAGCCATAACAATCAGTTAATGCTTTCATGGGCTTCCGGTCCGGCGGGGCCTTGGCGGCAAGGCGCGCACGAGTATGCTGCGATAGCGAATTACACTGTAGAAATTATAAAAATATATAGAATATACAATATATATCAGATAGTTAATGATTTTGTGCAGTGCAACAAATTTATTGACTCATGGGTCCAATGAGATTATCATTATCGCATTACAACATTTACCCGTCGGCGGAGAATCTTTGGAAACTTAGGTCCCCTGAAGGGTCGCTGTGTCGCAAGATAAAAACCATGAGACTGATTTTTTAGGAGGGTTCCCATGACTGCAAAGAAAAAGAACACGGCCCAGAACACGGCACAATTTGACGCCTCCGAACAGGTCAGCGCCGCTGTTGCCGCCGGCAAGGATGCCGTGGAATCCGTCGTTAAGGCCGGAAACGAAGCCGCCGCCAAGGGCCTGGAACAGGCCGTCGCCCTGACCAAGGAACAGGTCGAAGCCGCGGCGAAGACCGGTTCCGAAGTCTTCAGGACCGTTGAAGACATGGTTGCCTTCAGCAAGGCCAACATGGACGCAGTGATGGCGTCCAGCAGCATTTTCGCCAAGGGCATTCAGGATTTCAATTCCCTGATGTTCGATCTGGCGCAAACGTCCCTGGAAGACAGTGTTGCCGCGACCCAGGCGCTTCTCAAATGCAAATCGGTGACGGAAGCCGTTGAGGTTCAAAACGACCTGGTTCGCAATAGCTATACCAAGACCGTCAACGACAGCCGCAAGCTTTCCGACATTTCGGCAAGGGTTTCGGAAGCATCTTTGGCGCCGTTGTCCGACCGCTTCAACGAAGCCGTTGAAAGGCTATCCAAACCACTCGCCGCCTGATGCCCTGTCATTCCCCCCTCTCTCCCTGATCAGGCGGTGAGAATCTGAACCCGGTGGCTACGGTCACCGGGTTTTTTCTTTCGGAACCTGTGGTGTCAGGGGAGGGATTTGTAAACCCTAGGGCGGGTCTGCAAGAATGGGGAAAATGTTAATAAATTAATTGTTAACTGTTACATTCCGCGCGTTCCCTTATACCGTGCGGAACAATAAGTCCTATTGATTGGTTGGGTCCAAAGCGAATGAAGCAGGTCGACAGCGAATATCTTCTCAATCTTGCCCGGCAGAAATCTGCGGAATCGCGGAGTATTCTGGGCAAGACCATGTCCGATTTATTCATGGATACGAACATCATCCTTACCGATACTGAACGAGAGATGATGTTTGATATCCTTCACGGAATTTTCCATGAAATCGAAATGTCGATCCGCAAGGCTTTCGGAGAACAGCTCTCCGAAGCGGAAGATGTTCCGAATGAACTCCTTAAACTTCTGGCCAATGACGATATCGAGGTTGCCTATCCGGTCCTGACCAAAAGCAGGGTTCTGCGTGACGAAGCGCTGATCGAGGTTATTCAACAGAGGACCCGGGAACATATGCTGGCCATCGCTCAGCGGGAACATGTAAGTGAACGTGTTACAGATGAATTGGTCG
>JAOUPW010000009.1 GCA_029879665.1 Rhodospirillales bacterium
CTCCTTCTATTGCTGCAACAAAAAATTTGCGCGTCTAAAAGTTCACGCTTCCGGCGAATTCGCCTTGTCCATATCTTCGGGCTTTGCGGCCTCTTGTTATGCGGTGGCCGGAGGCACCGCTTCTTTTTTTGTCGATGCCGGAACAGCAACTGCTTCCGGCATGGCGAGGGTTTTGGCCGACAGGGCTTCCCGTCGTTCCCGTCTGAGCCGTTTCTGGATCACGGGCGGGCAGCGTCGGTCGTCGTAATAAAGAGTCTGGCAGTGCAGGCATTGCATGCATTCGTTCGGGTTGATGTGGCCTTCCGGGTGGATCGCCTGAACCATGCATTCGCTGGCGCACCGCTGGCACGGCGAGCCGCATTCCTTGTAACGGCGCAGCCATTCGTTCATGCGCATGCGGCCGGGAATGCCCAGAACGCCGCCCAAGGGGCAAAGGTAGCGGCAGAAAAAACGTTCCACGAAAAGCCCCGCCAACAACAGTGTGGCGGCATAGAGGACATACGGCCATTCGCGGGCGAATTTCAGAATGATCGCCGTTTTGAAAGGTTCGACTTCCGCCATTTTTTCCGCCGTTTCAAACGAATACAGCGACATTCCGAGCAGGATCAAAAACAGCATATATTTTAGCGGCCAAGCGCGTTCGTGGAGGTTCCAGGGAACCGTCCACTGGGGCACCTTGAAGAACTTGGCGATTCGGCTGAGCAGTTCCTGCAAGGCGCCGAACGGGCACAGCCACCCGCAAAATACGCCGCGTCCCCAAAATAACAGCGACGCCGCCACCGATGCCCACAGTATGAAGATCAGCGGCTCCATCAGGAAATAATCCCAACTGAACCCGTGGATCAAGGAACCCGCGAAAGTCAGGGCATTGACCACGGAAAGCTGCGCCTGGGCGTAAAAACCAATCCAGCCGACCGTGAAGATCAAAAAAGCGATACGTATACGGTCGGTCAGCAGTGGATTAAGCACCAGCGAGTTTTGGAAGAAAAAGATACTGGTCAATACACCCAGGGCGATAATCAAGACGGCGATATCGCCAGTTTTGCTGATCCATATTTTTTGCCACAGCGGCCGTTCCATATCCGTCGCCGGGACCGTGGTTTTAGGTGCTGTTTTCGCCGGTTTGCGTTCGAGATATTTTTCCGGCGGCAGGTAACCGAGATCGAAGGACGTGAATTCCTTTTTAATGGGGCCAACGGCGCGGAGTACCAGAAGCTGGATACGCCATGGTAGCGCCGGATTGAATCCGCTGTCGGCGGGAATGATGAATAGGTCCATTTCCTTGAGGTAGGGCGCACCCGCGGCCTCGAATGCGCCAAGCTTCTTATAATTGCGGTCACGGAAGCGGACGCTGACTTCGCCTTGGATAAGCTGGAACCTGTCGAAGATTCCACCCCGAACATAGCCGGACCCCTTGTAGGAATAGAGCCCCCGTCCGCCCAGCAGGATTGCGCTTTCCCCCGGCGCCAGCATTTTCCGGAGATTGTCGTATTCGCGCGTGCCGAGCAAGCTGCGGGCGACCGATGGTATTGCCGCCGATGCGGCATAAAAATCAATGAAAAGATCGTCCGGGGCTGCGGATTCGGGACGTTCCACCGCTTGCGGCTTTCCGGCCTTGGCAAACGCGCTGCTGATATCGCCGACCGATAAGGTCATGCGCTGGATGCTGCCTTCTCCCAGCATCGTCTGCCAATCCGGATTTTCGCCGGTGTCGGCCTTGAACGCGACACTCTCCTTGGCGGCGGCGGAGGCTTTGGGCCGAAGCCCGCCGATGCCGCGGACCCTTGCGACCTTGATGGCCGAACGAATAATGGTGTCGTCGATGACCATTACGGTCACGGTGGCGCCACTGACGATATCGATGCTGTGGTCGTCCTTCCCGGTCGTCACCATGGAAACGATATCAAGCCCCTTGTACTTGTCGATAAAGGAATGAATTTTTTTTACCGGGATGCCGACAAGGACGATCGGTTCGTGGTGTTTAACCAATTTCGCGCCGGTAATGACGCCAAGTGTATTCATGCCAATGACGACATGGATCGGCTTGCCCGAGTATCCGGTCGAGTTGACGATTGCCGAATTCAGGAAAACATACCCGGCGACCTTATCGCCTTCGTATGCCACGGCGGAAGCCGGGTCGCCCTCCTCGGGACCGAGGCGGTCGGCGCCGGGGACGACCTCCGCAAGGGTAAACTTGTCCTTGAAGGAAGCAAGATCGTAGGCCGCGGCGGGAAACGCAGAAAGACAGACGAGCGCCCCTGCTACGAAGCTCAACGTGGCCCAAAGCGCCCCCTTGCGCTGCCGTCCCTTTTCTGTGTGTAGCGTCATAAATGCAATTATTTTCCCTGCCCAAAAGCTTTGGGCGGACACACAGGACCAGGCGTTCAACCCGAACGCATACTAGGGGTAATCTGTTAACCTAACGTAAGTGACATATTACCATAAATTAGATTTGTATGGTCTTGATTGTTGTCAAGCGATCTTTTCTAAACAGGCAAATTATCTATAAATATGGGTTTATACGGATTTGATGGCTGTCAAATCCGTTCTGAATTTTATCGCTACTGTCCGCTTAAGTGTGTTATGGGTGCAAAGTACGGATGTAGGCAAGGAGTCCCAGGGTATGCGCCCCCCCGACGTTCCCCCCGTATCGTCCCTGAAGGAACTGTTCGAATTTTCCCAGGCCTTGGCTGCGGATACGCTTCGGCGCTACGAACAATTGGAAATCGAGATGAAGCGTTGCCACAATCCCGAGGTGGCTGCGCTATTCAACGAACTTGCTGACCTGGAACGAGGACATTCCAGCGAACTGGAATCTTGGGCCAGGGACAACGGTGTCGCGTCCGAAGGGGGTGCTGAAACCGACTGGCGGCTTCCGGCCGATAACAGGCTCCTCTCAGAGGAAATCGCCGAAAATCTATATCTGATGACATCTTACCGGGCGTTGCGGCTTGCGGTTTATAACAGGGAACGCGCCTTTGATTATTTTTCGCAAATTGCGGCCGCGACAGACGACGTAGCGATTCGCGAGAAGGCGGAAGCACTTGCCCACGGCGCGTTAGAAGATGTGGTTGAACTCCGCTTGCGCCGCCGCCAGGCCTATCGTTCCCGGGCGGAATCGCTTGTCGGCCGTTTCATGCACCAAAGCACGCCTGCTTCGTCGGAGAATATGGCCCGCATGGCCGTGGAAACCGATGAAATTCTTATTTCGTTGGCGGAAAACATTCTGACGGAGCGATTGGGTCGCCTGCCCGCGAAAACGGAAACCAAGCTGAATAGCCTGTTGGCCGACCTTCGGTCGGGGCTGGCGAAAAGTGGAGCTGCCGGCGGACAAAAGCGGGTTGAAGCTGTCGTCCCTCAAACATTCAAAAATCTGTTTTCCGCGTTGAGAAACCTGCTCCGTGAGCTGGAGATCACATTCGACCTTTTCATGGAGATTGCCGAGACCTCGCAATCGGAAGAGGTCGTCAAGAACGCACAAGATGCGGCTCAACAATATATCCGGCGGCTTGCGCTTGTCCGCGACGCCATCGATGATATCGCTGGTCCAGGTGTTGGAAAAGGGGCCCAAGGGGGGTAGGGCCCTACTGGTGGGTGCGGATTTGTGGATGGCGCGGATAAGGTGTTTTTACGCGCTTAAGGCGCCAATATACCAATCCGCGGCTTCGTCGAGGCCCTGGTCGATGGTGTGCGTAGGGGCGTATCCAAGTAAATTTGCGGCCTTGGAAATATCCGCTTGAGAGTGGAGCACATCACCCGAGCGAAAGTCCTGGTAAATTGGTTTAACCTTTGGCAGATCGGGTATTCGCGAGCAAAGCCGGGTTTGAATAATTTCAAACAGTTCATTGAGATCGGTTCGGGCATTCAAGGCGACGTTGTAAACCTGATCCACCGCATCTGGATTTTCGGTGGTGGCGGCCAGAAGATTAGCCTGCACCGCGTTCTTGATGTAGCAAAAATCACGGCTGGTAGTTCCGTCTCCATATATAAAAACATCTTCTCCCTTTAACAGGCTTGAAACCCATTTTGGGATCACGGCGGCATAAGCCCCTTCCGGGTCCTGCCTCTTGCCGAAAATATTGAAATAACGCAGCCCGATCGTCTCAAGTCCGTAGAGCCTATTAAAGAGACTCGCGTACAATTCATTGACCAGTTTTGTTACCGCATAGGGGCTCAAAGGGGTGCCGATAACATCTTCCACTTTTGGCAAGCCCGGATGGTCTCCATAAGTGGAGCTTGAAGCAGCGTAGACAAATCTTTTAACTTTCTTGTTTCGCGCAGCTACGAGCATATTAAGAAAACCATCGATATTGGATTGGTTGGTGAGAATCGGATCTTCAATGGAACGCGGGACGGAACCAAGCGCGGCATGATGCAGAATGTAGTCCGCGCCGTCGCATGCTTTTTCGCAGGTTTCTAAATCGCGAATATCTCCATCTATTAATTTGAACCTATCGTCTGTGTTGTTGCAGCCGGAATCCTGCAGGGCTTGATCAATATTTTTTTGATAACCCGTGGAAAAATTATCCAGCCCAACGACATTCTGGTTCAGATCAAGAAGTGTTTCGAGAAGGTTGGATCCTATGAATCCAGCGATCCCCGTCACAAGCCAAGTTGATGTATTTTTTCTAAGATGTTGTTTGGTTTGTTCGTATTTATTCATTCACAATCTCGCATCCGATTGGTCCGCGGGAAGGACGTATTTGACGTCAAACAATATATGGTTTTGCTTGCCAAAATTATGGATGGTTTTGCCGCCCATTTCCTTAAATTGGCGATGGCCAACGGCAAGAATAATTGCGTCATATTTTAACTCTTCCGGAGAGTTAATGGGTGTTAAGCCGTATTCTTTAAACACTTCTTCTTTATCCACCCACGGATCAAAAACAGATACATTGCAGCTGTAGTTTTCAAGTTTTTTGATGATGTCGATAGAACGGGTGTTGCGAATATCGGGGCAGTCTTCTTTAAAGGTAAGCCCTAAAACCAGAACGTTGGAACCGACGATTTGTATGCGGTTCTTCGTCATCAATTCTATAACCCGGTCAGCGACATATTCTCCCATGCCGTCGTTAATGCGTCTTCCGGAAAGGATTATTTGTGGGTAATACCCGATCTCGCTTGCCTTGTGGGTAAGGTAATAGGGGTCAACGCCGATGCAATGTCCCCCTACCAATCCAGGCCGAAAAGGCAGAAAATTCCATTTTGATTCTGCCGCCTTGAGAACTTCTTCCGTGTCGATGTTAAGGCGGTTGAAAAAAATTGCCAATTCGTTGATCAGCGCGATATTTATATCGCGCTGGGTATTTTCGATTACTTTCGCGGCCTCCGCGACCTTTATACTGCTCGCTTTATGGGTTCCGGCTTCAATGATGCGCCCATAAAGCTCGTCAATAAAATCAGCGATTTTTGGCGTCGAACCGGAGGTCACTTTTACGATTGTCGCCAGACGATGTTCTTGGTCTCCAGGATTTATGCGTTCCGGACTGTAGCCAACAAAAAAATGCTGATTGAATTTCAGCCCCGATTCTTTTTCCAGTATGGGTACGCATATTTCCTCGGTTGCACCGGGAAAGACGGTTGATTCATAGATAACGATATCCTCTGGGTTGAGTAATTTTCCGACAATAACGCTGGCCTTTTCCAACAACTCAAGGTCGGGGCGTTTGTACTCATCGACAGGGGTGGGAACGGCAACAATATAGATATTGCAATCCGATAACTCGGCTGAATTACTTGTAAATTTTAATTTTTCGGCTTGCTTTAGTTCAGAGTCTTTGACCTCAAAGGTGCTATCTTTCCCATTTTGTAATTGCTTGATGCGCGTATCGTTAATATCAAATCCTATCGTATTAAACTTATTTCCAAAGGCGACGGCTAATGGCAAACCAACGTAACCAAGTCCGATAATTGCGATTGAAATATTTTCGTTCATCATATGCTTAACCATTCTCTTTAATAATAACGTGGCTGGATTGTGGCCCTGTCACTTATATGCCCTCGATCAGAATGAGAGTCTGTTCTGGTTATGCCCCTGTTCGGGGGGGATTGCAAATGTGCCCCGGTATTTGGCTGGCGGGGTCGTGTGCCGGCGTGGTCCGGAACCGCCAAGCGTCTCGGCCGCTAACGCCCAATCCGCCCGGAGGCTTGAACAAATCCGGAACATGCCGTCCTCCGGCGCCTGACTTTGCCGTTGGTGCGGGCCAATCGTCAACCTGGATTTCACGAAGAAAAATTAAAAGAAATATGCCAACCCCACCTGGAGGTAATCATCACGCCTGAGCGGTTGAAACGGGTCATTCGAGGGCAGGGCATCGACAGAGCGAAATTCGAAGCTGCCTTTCCAGTTGTCGCCGAAGCGACGGCTGGCTTCGATGAAAAATAGATGGCCATTGTCGTTCAGGTCCTTGATGACGCCGGCCAGGACCTCGGTGCTTTGTTCGTCGTTTAAGACGAATCTGAGACCGATAAACAAGTCATTGTCATAAAGGGTCGCCGGTGCCGTTTTGTCTCGTCCGTCGTAGAGGTATTCCGCGAGGATACCCAGATCGACTCGGCTGTCCAGAAATCCCACATGAGTATATTCAAACCCGCCCGCCACGGCGGCGAAGCGGTCGCCATGGCCGCTCCGGGTCATGGCCTCCAGCTTCCATAGCCAGTCGCCGTAAGTCGCTTGCACATCTAGCGCCGTCTGGCTGATCAGGTCGTAGTGAGGGGCGGGAACCACCGCGCCGTTCCCTTTGACCCTGGTTACTATTCGTGGTTCCCGGCTGGTGCCGTAGAAATATGACAGGCCGACGTCGAAGGCATTGAAGGTTTTCGACCAGCGCGCTGCGACATCGGGGTGAAAATTCTCCAGGCCGGAATCGAAAGATTCCTCGTCGGTGTCCACGGGGGCGGTGTTGCGCAGACGCCCTGCGCCTCCGGGAAAGGTGCGCTCGCGAAAGTAGGGCAGGTAGAAAAGATCGAGATCACCCCAATCGGTGTTGTAGGACAAACCGATCATGGGTTGGCCCAGCTTGCTTTCCTCATCGGGACTTTCGATCAGGTCGGTCTGGTTGACGATATCGATCAGGTGGCGGGATTCTGAAACTCCCCAGAATACCTTGTCGAGACCAACGCGGACGTTCCACTTATTGTCTGTGTAACGCCAGACGAATTCGCGCATATCCCAATGGCTGCGGCGGCTGTCGTGCTCATCCAGGCGCACGAAGGGTTCGACGGAAAGGGTTTGGGAACCGTCGTCCCATTCGGCGTCGAATTCGAGATCGACGGCGAGCGCCGCCGTCCGCCGGTGCTGATCAGGGAAAGGGCCTTCTTGCGGAAAATAACGCATTTGGGCTTCTACGGAACCGGACATGTTCCACAGGAAATCTTTTCCTTCCGCCAGGGAGGTTCCACCCAGTCCCGCCAGGACGATAAAGCTGGCGACAGCGCGGCGAATGGTTGTTCCGATTCTCATCCCGATCATCTCTCCGGTTCTTCTCGGGTGCTTATCTGGCCTGGGGCAGAGTTTTCTTGCGGAACACGTCCTCCGTGAGCCCGGTCTTGAAATTGTAGTTGCTCCAGATCAGCTTGGTTCCCTTGCCCGTCTGATGGTTCTGCATGTCCATTTCATCGGCCCGCCAGTGTTTTTCAAGATACTGCCGGTATCCCGAGAAAACCAAAGTCTTGAGCAGGCTGTCGCGGCGGTCGTAATAATCGACCTTCTGGCTGCGGTAGTGCGCCTGGTCAAGCCAGATTACCTGACGGTTGTAACCGGATTTCTGATCCGTCGGTTTGCGTTCCACCACGAAACAGGTCAATGCGCCGCAGGGTTCGTCTCTGAGGTGGCGGTAGGTGTATTTTTCCACCTCCTGTGAGGCCATATCTTCGTAAGCGAATTCGCTGCCGACAAAGGGTCCCGACTTGTTGCTGGACGAGATCCGTTTCACCCGCTTCAGCGCGGGAAGAAACAACCACTGGTCGTCCGGACCTGTTTTGTGGCTGAAGGTCAGCAGCTTGGTATCCTTGATGTCGCGCGGGGTGTTAAAAATCATCAGGGCCTTGTCGCCGTCGCCGTCCACTTCCAGGGCGCGGTAGCGAATTTCCCGTCGGCTCTCGTCGCCCTGCTTGTTGCGGAGAATCATCAGCAAGTCAGCGGTCGTATCGGTGAATCCGGTATCGCGGCGATCGGCTTCCAGGGCGATGGCGAGGCCTTTTTCCTCCGGCGTTTCGGCCTTCGCAGTGACTGCGAGGGTGCAGGCGGTGAGCAGAACCATCACCGCGGCGGCCAGGAACCACCGCGCCTGAATACATTGCGCGTAAAGATATAAAGTGACGCTTTTTCGCTCCATCGGGCCCATCTCCCCAGAAGACGGGCATGCCGGACCCGCATACCCGATGAGAAGTAGAATCCTGAAACTTTGAGGAAGGGTTAATGGCTGGAAATAACGCGGGTTATTGGGCTATAGCGTTATATTAGTAAGCATAATATTTTGTGCACGCATTGACGGGTTTTTATCTACAGAGCTTTTCCTAGTGACATTATCCCGTCGTCCCCTCCGGTCCAGCTTTCCTTGAGCCGGGCGTAAATCTCAGCAGCAGCGTTGGCAGGAATAGCAGATCGATGGCCAGGGCGAATACGATGGTGATGGCGGACAGCAATCCCATTTCCGCATTCACCTTGAAACTGGAAAATGCGAGGACCCCAAATCCGGCCGCCAGAACTGCGGATGTGGTGACCAGGGCGGCGCCGACGGTGGAAAAGGCATATTTCACGGCCTCGACGGGGCTATGGCCCCGTTCCCGCCGCGCCCGCAGATACTTGGAAAGAAAGTGAACCGTGTCGTCGACGACGATGCCCAGGGTCATCACCGAGATCACCGAAGCCGCCAGCCCCACCTCACCCACGAACAGCCCCCAGAGACCGAAGGCCATGACCGCCGGCATGGCGTTGGGGATCATGCTGAGCAGCCCGTAGGAGAGACTGCGCAGCGTCAGCGTCAGGGCGGCGGCGATCAGGATGATGGCGAAGCCGGCCCCACCCAGCATGCTCTTGATATTGCGCTCGGTGATATGGGTAAACATCATGTTTGCCCCGGTCCCCGCGCGCGCCATACCCCGGGGGGCGTTGGCGGCAAGCCAAACCTGCGCACGGTTCTCCATTTCGCGGACTTTACGGGTGCTCATCTTTTTCAGGGTCACCGTCAGTCGGGTCGCCGACTTATCCAGATTGACCTGATCGGTCAGATCGAGGCCGAGGGGGAGGGAGAGCTCATAGAGCAGCAAATACTGTGATGCCAGTTCCCGGGATTCCGGCAGCCGGTAAAATTCGGGATTGTCGCCGTGCATGTTCCTGTTCAGGCGTTTCATGACGTCGGCCAGGCTGTTGACATGGATCACGCCCGGTTGGCCGCGGAACCACTCGGCGAACCGGTTCAGGGTCTCCAGGTAGACGGGTTCGGCGATGCCGCCCGGTTCGGCGGCCTGCAGTGGATACTGTATATCGAGCATTCCGGTGAGATGGTTGCCGGCGAAGTCGGTGTCGGCGCGGAACGGAATCCTCGGATCGAAGTAATCGATGAAGTTGTCGTTTAGTTCGATTCGGGGAATGAAGGCGGCGAGAACGGCCATCCCCGCGAGCGCGCCCCAGAAGAAGCGCCGCCAGCGGCTGCACACACAATCGCTCAGCCACGCCATGGCGCCGTAAAGGCCGATGGTTTGGGGAACACGGCGAAGGGGCAGGATGGAAACCGCTGCCGGCAATACCGTGATGGAGAAGACAAAGGCCACCGCAACGCCGATGGCAGTCAGGTTGCCGAGGTCGTGGAAGGGGGGAGAATCGCTGGTATTCATGCTCAGGAAACCGATCGCCGTGGTCAGGCTGGTCAGGAATACGGGTTCCATGTTGATGCGAAGGCTTTCCACGATGGCTTCGTCTTTCGATTTTCCATGGCGCATTTCGTGGAACATGGACACCAGAATATGAACGCAGTCCGCCATCGCCAGGGTCATGATTACCGTCGGGGCCGTTGCCGAAGGCGGCGTCAGCTTTATCCCCGCCCAACCCGCGGCGCCGACGGCGACGAGGGACGACAGGAAAACGATCAGCAGTGTCACCGCCGTTCCCGAGAGCGAGCGCAGGAAGATCATCAAGGCAACAATCAGGACACCGTACATGATGGGGATCAGGATCGTCATATCCGCCATGCTTGCTTCCGGAAAGGCATTGGAGAGCATGCCGCTGCCGGTCAGGCGGATGTCGATGCCGGGATGGGCCGCCCTGAACCTGTCCGCTAAATCACGGGCGAAGGCGACGGACTGCGGCACCTCGGTGGTGGAATCCTTTCCCGGCAGTTGAAGAATCACGTTTACCCCTGTCGCGCCGCCGCCGGGGGCGATCAGTCTGTTGACCAGTAGGGGCTCGCCCAGCGCCACGTCGCGCACTGCGGCGATTTCGTCGGCGCCGAGCGTCCGCGCGTTCTCCACAAGGTCGGTCACGATAAGGTCGTCGCCCTCGGCATAGGTATGTTGGAAGTTGGTAATAGAATCGACCCGGCGGGCGAAAGGCATTTGCCAGGCCTCCCGGGTCAGATTCTCCACCAGTCCAAGGGTTTCCTTTGTGAAGATGTCGTTTCTGCCGGGAACCAGCACGAAGAGGATATTGTCTTGCTTGTTGAAGACGTTCTGAAGGGATTCAAAGGCGACGAGTTCGGGGTTCTGGCTGCTGAAATAGGCACGGTAATCGGTATCGAAACGAAGCGACGCCGTTCCCCATCCGGCAAGGCCGGAGGCTGCCAGCGCGAGGGCAAGCACCAAAAACCGGAACCGGATGATCCCCTGGGCGAACGCGATAACCAAGCGATCCACCTTGCCCAACCTCCCCAACATGTTAAAGCCGCCCGCTACGATGTTAAGCCCGGCATTTTACCGTGTCGAGGCGTGCGTATGGGCATGGCCCGTGAGTAGATGAAGAATCAAGACGTTGCATCGTGACGCTGGCCCGTAATATTACAGGTAGTGGGGCAAACTCCTTGTTCCAAGGGGGGCTCGGTTATTGGTGGGAGGCGGAGCGTGCTCGGACGCCTGTTTGAAGGGTTTTGGGGAAAGAAACCGGCCCGGGTGCCCGAGGGCCGGCAGGTTTATGCCGTCGGTGACATTCACGGCTGCGACGATTTGCTCCGGCGTCTGCATGCGATGATCGCGGAAGACGCCGCCGCGGCGCCGCCGGAAACGCGTCTGACGGTGGTCTACCTGGGTGATTATGTGGATCGGGGGGAAGGCAGCAGAGAGGTCATCGACCTGTTGCTGGACAATCCTCTGGTCGGTTTCGAGCGGGTGCACCTGATCGGAAATCATGAGGATTCCTTCCTTGAATTCCTGCAAGACGACGAAATTGGACCCGCTTGGTTCTCTTACGGCGGAGATGCCACGGCGGAAAGCTACGGCGCCATTCATGTCAGCGACGGTCCCATGAGCGAACGGTTCCTGCGCATCCAAAAGGCGCTTCGGGAAAATGTACCGCCGCGCCATCTGGAATTTCTGAGCGCGCTTTCGCCATATCATGTGATCGGCGATTACCTGTTCGTGCATGCGGGCGTGCGCCCCGGCGTGCCGCTCCCCGAGCAGAGCCCCAAGGATCTTTACTGGATCCGGGACGATTTCATCCGTTCGCGTGCCGATCACGGCCGGGTGGTGGTGCACGGGCATACCATCACCCCGAAACCGGACAGGCGCCCCAACCGGATCGGCATCGACACCGGCGCCTATGACAGCGGCGTGCTTACCTGCTTGGTCCTGGAAGGAGAGAAACGGCGATTCCTGGCTACCGGCTAAGGGCAGAATGGCAGTTGGACTTGGCTCCGGCCCAAAGCATAAACTGTGTCCTTAACTGAAGCCTTAACTGGGGCCCAAGAGCTCCAACTTATTTCAACCACCTTATTTTAACATGAGAAAGCCGCCGCATGCTTAACCCGGAATCCTGGTCCGAGGCTAAATTTCCCGCCGATGGACCGCCACTGCTGGCGGTGGTGGTCGATACCGAGGAGGAGTTCGACTGGGCCCTGCCCCATGGGCGGGAGAATACTTCCGTTGCGTCGGTCCGCCATCAGGAGCGGGCGCACAAGATTTTTGCCGAATTCGGGATCAAGCCCACTTACGTGGTGGATTACGCGGTGGCCAGCCAAACGGATGGTTACCGGCCCTTGGGGGAGCTCTTTGCTGACGGGCTATGCGAAATCGGAGCGCATCTCCATCCCTGGGTCAATCCGCCCTTTGAGGAAATGGTCAATTACCGGAATTCATATCCGGGAAATCTTCCCCGGAATCTGGAAAAGGCGAAACTGGAACATTTGACCCTGGAAATTGAAAACCGTTTCGGTGTCCGGCCCACCGTTTACCGGGCCGGGCGATATGGCGTCGGGCAGGCGAGCGCGGCGATCCTGGAGGAATTGGGATATCTGGTTGACAGCAGCGTCGTTCCGTACACGAATTTCAGCCGTGACGACGGACCGGATTTTTCCGGCTGTCCCTCCAAGCCCTACTGGTTCGGCGGCGGCCAAAAACTGCTGGAAATTCCGGTGACCGCCGGGTTTGCCGGCCTTCTGGGGGGCGGCTTTCCGGGGAAAAGTGGCAGGAATCTTTACAAAGCGGTTTCCGGCCCTCTGGGGCTCCGGTTTCACCTCCCCGGCGTGTTGGCGCGAAGCGGAGTGCTGGAGCGAATTCGCCTTACACCGGAAGGGGTTAGTCATGCGGAGCGGTGCCGCTTGACCCGTGCTCTGCTGGCCGGCGGGCACCGGGTCTTCACCTTCAATTATCACAGCCCCTCCCTGGAGCCGGGAAATACACCTTATGTCCGCACCCCGGCTGAACTGGATGCCTTTCTTGACGATTTTAGGCGCTATTTCGACTATTTTCTGGGCGATCTGGGCGGTTGCCCGGCAACCCTGGGCGAGATCGGTGCCTTGGCCGCCGATGGGGTGGCGCGGACGGGAACGCCGTAAAGGGGACATCGGTGCCGACGTGGTGCTTGGAACTGTCGTCAGCTTTGACACTTGCCAGGGGTGCGGCCTGAACGACAAAAATAGCTGAACTCTCAGATAGGTAGAGGAAATCGACCGCTCCAGTTACCGTTTCGCCATCCCCTTGAGTCTTCCTGCGTGTCACGATTGTTTACACTTTCTCCTTTTTTCGGCCCGGACAGGGGTTTCTAATTGTGCAAAAACAATAAGTTAAGTAGAATGGCCCGGAATATGCTTGTAGAATTAGTGAGAGGATCCGTATGTCCGGATTCTTCTGTTCAGGCTTGAACCACATGGTAATGAAAAACAATAACAAGAACGGCGCAGGCAAGAACGAAAAGGGCAAGACGTCTGTCGGCGGTCAGGTCGCCGGCATCGCGCCTGAAGGCGCCGGTCGCCGCAAACTCATCACCGGCGGCATGGCGGCGGCTCCGTTCGTTGCGGCGACCCTGTCCAGCCGTTCGGCGCTGGGGGCGGCGAGCTGTACCCATTCCGGTGTTTTGTCTGGGAATCTTTCGCGCGATCAAATCGAATGTGGCGCCTTCACGCCTGGCATGTGGCAGAACCTGCCCCAGCGTCAGCAAGAATGGGATCGGGCAGGATTCGGAACAGGCGATAAATTCAACTTTCATTTCCCAGCGCCCGATAAACCGGAATTTGACTGTAGCAATTGTACGGGATTCACCTTTGTTTTGGATGTCGGCAATGGGGACGACCCTTCGCTTTTGGATGCCTTGCCGCCAGATGGAGGTACGTCGAAGTTCCTGATCCGGCCCAACAGCAGTCCATCGCTTTCTGCCCATATTGTGGCGGCGTTGCTGAATGCAGGGTGGTTTGCATGGCAGAACGCTCAGCCGGGTATTACGCATTACTATTTTGGGTACAGCGTCGACCAAATTAAAGAGATCATATTGTCGTATCTTATTCTGAACACCGAAGCGGCGAATTCGGATTTGCTGAATTTTCTGACGGTTCTTAACGAGCGCTTCCATCCGGATCTTGGGTGGACGAGCTAAGCGAACGGCGGATATTTTCCCTTTTTTCCGATTAGTTGAAATGTGCGCCCTTATGGGTTTCTATAGGCACCATGAGTGCGGTTTCCCGGTCCCCTGATAATACTAGTGAAAAGGTCTGGAAGATTATTTCCGGACCACGTCTGTTGTGGCGTGAATGGGAGGGTCAATACGTTACCTACAACGATACCACCGGTGACACCCATCTGCTCGATAGACTTGCAGCGAATGCTCTTCTGAGCCTTGAAAAAACTCCCGCACATTGG
>JAOUPW010000246.1 GCA_029879665.1 Rhodospirillales bacterium
GGCTTCCAGATTGGCGACGGCGACGGGAATATTCCGTTCCTCAAGGCTGAATACCATTCTCAACGTTTCGGACACGCCCCTGGAAAAGACGCCGATCATATCGCTCCGTTCCAGCAGGTAGGGTGCCAACAGAAAGTGTGAAACGGAAACGGCGATCCGTCTTTCCTTGTTCAGGCCTTTCAAAACGTCATCGAAAATTCCCTTGCGGGCGCGCCCGGAACTGACCAGAAGATGCGGATAGGACATCAGGTCGTCGAGGGAAAACTTCTTTTTTTTCAGAAGCGGATGACCCTTGCGCATGAGGCCCACGAAATCCTGCCGAAACAGTGGTTTGATTTTGATGCTTGATTTGTCGGTTTCAAATATCCCAAGGGCGATATCGACCCTGTTGGAATCAAGCGCATCGAGTGCCAGGCCGCGGTCTTCGGTGATTACGTGAATATCCATGTTCGGGGCGGACCGGGATATGGTTTCTATCAGTGGCGGCAGCACCTGAAGACTGACGAAGTTCGGCGCCGCGATCCGGTAAACGCCGCTGATATTTTCGGGCTCGAAATCCGTTTCCGTGATCAGGCAGGCTTCAATGGAACTCAGAATTTGGCTTAGGGGTTCCCTGAGCTCCTCGGCCCGGGGGGTTAGCTGCAGACCGCCGCCGCCGCGCACCAACAGCGGATCTCCGAAGACGACCCGCAACCGGTTGAGCGCGTTGCTCATGGCCGGTTGGGTCCGGCCAACGCGTTCGCCGGCGCGGGTTACGCTACGCTCCTCGATCAGGGCGTGCAGCACCTTCAGCAGATTTAAGTCGACGTTGGAAAGAGACATGGGGCCAGTCATTTCTAGGGTGAATGATGTACAGGATCATCATTCCCGTAGCAAATGAAAAAAAAGCCCGATTTTATCCGTCTTTATACTGAGACCATGAGCTCAAGCAGGGCTTGGCGTTTTTCGTTGCGGATGACGGTGATGGCACGCTCCAGCGCCCCCGGTAAGTCGTCGCCGGACTCGACCCGTTCGCTCCAGCCCCGGCTGGCGGCGGCGATTTGGGTAAAATCCGGGGTCGGCGCCAAGGAGGTGATGGGAAGGAGGTTCGTCTGCGAGGCCTTGCCGTTCGGATATACGCCCAGCGCCGCCCGGCGGACGGCGTTCCAGATGCCATTGTTGAGCACGATGGTCAGAATGGGAAGCTGTAGGGATTCCGCGATCTGATGGCAGGCCACGGGATTGGCGAAGATGTAAGACCCATCGCCAACGCAGGCAATGGCGAGCCGTTCCCGGTCGGCCAGCGATGCCCCCAGCGCCGCCGGAATGCCCCATCCCAGTCCGCCGGTATAGGGAGAGGAGAAATACCGGTTGGGGCCTTTCAAATCCATGAAATTGGCGGGGGCACCCAATTCGTTGAAAATCACCGCGTGTTCGTCCATGGCTTCCGAAATGCAATGGGCGGCGAAGGCCGGTGTCATCGGTGAACCGTTACCGGAAAGGGCTATCTTCCTTGCGGCCTTGCGGCTTTCCTGATGGCGAGCCTTGAGGGAGTCGTAACGCCCCGAGGCCTTGGTTTTGCGTTCGGCAACGGCCCGGCCCAGGGCGGCAATGCCTGCCGCCGTGTTGCTTAAAATGGAGACGTCGTTTTTGAAGCTCCGTACCGGCATCCGCGAAAAAAGTGGATCGGGGCCGATATGGATGACATGCGCGCCCGGCGGCGGTTGGTGGCTACTCTGAATCCACGGCACCTGAGAATCGATCACCAGGACCACGTCCGCGTCTTTCAGCAACGGGCCTGCGTCATGGCCGCAATGCATCGGGTGCGAAGTTGGTAGGACATTACTGAGAGTCCAGAAATCGGCGACCGGCATGGCCAGATCATCGGCCAGGGTGGAAAGGGCTTCGGACAGATGTCCAAAAGGATCGCCGCGCTGGGTGATGGCGATGGGGTTTTCCGCCGCCGCCAGAAGATCGGCGGCCTTTTCGATTGCTTCCGGATCGGGCTGCGGCGCGCTGGGAACGGCCGGTGCCGGATAACTAAGAGAGGCGCCTTCGGGCCAGGGTTCGCACAAGGGTTCACGGGGAAGACCCAGATAGACCGGTCCCCGGGGTTCGCTCATGGAAATGGCCAGCGCCCGATCCACCAACTCGGCGACCTGATCGCCGTACCGAAGTTCGTAATCCCATTTCGTTACCTCGCGCACCATGCCGCCTTGGTCACGCATTTCCTGGCCGTATTGGACCGGCGTCATGCGGGCGCCGAGGCGGTCATGTTCGGTCAACGGCGTGCGCCCCGCCATCATCAGCAGCGGCACGTTATCGCTGGCTGCATTGATGACGCCCATGACCGAATTGGCCAAGCCGACATTGACGTGCACCATGGCCGCCTGTGGCCGACCGGTCATCAGGTAATAGCCGTGAGCCATGGCGACGGCAGCGGTTTCATGGGGGATGACCAGGGCTTCCGGCATCCCCGCACCCTGAGCGGCACCGTTGGCATATCCTTCGATGACAGGAGCAAAATCCGTTCCGGCATTGGCGAACAAATAATCCACGCCCAAGAACTTAAGCCGCCGGAGCAGCGCTTCAGCAGCGTTGAGAGGGTGAGACACTTTCGGAATCCTTATTGGAGCTTGGTTATTTTCGCCAGGTTTTTCCAGTAGATGGCTTCCCGGTCTTCTTCGGAGAGGTCAAGACTGTCAAGAATCCGAATGGTTTCGCGGATGTACATGGGGCCTTTTTCCGGATCGAAGGGGGCGTCGGAAGCGAACAGGATCTTTTCGATTCCGTAATACTTGATGCCCAGCTCGGTGGCATCATCGGCGCCGAACAGTGCGGTATCAGCGTAGAAATCCTTGAAATATTCGGCGTGCGGTTTTTTCAGGCTTTTCAGGATGCCCGTGTAATCCTCGTCCGAGGTGCGCGCACCCAGGAACTGCCAACCGGGGCCGGTACGGCCCGGGAAGTACGGCATCATGCCTCCCAAGTGATGGGTGATGACCTTAAGGTTGGGCAGTTTGTCCATCATGCCCGAAAACACCATGCGCGCTTGGGCAACGCTGGTTTCGTAGGGCCAGCCCAAGGTCCACCAGATTTCATACTTGGAGGTTTTTTCGTCGATGTAATCCGGCATTTCGGCACCGCGCGCCGGGTGCAGCCACATGGGAACGTCAAGGTCGTGGGCGGCCTGGAATATCTGGAAGTATTCCGGGTTGTCCAGCGCCCGTCCGGCGACGTTGGTGTAGATCTGAACGCCGAGTGCGCCCAAGTCCTTAACCGAACGGTTGACTTCCTTGACCGCTTCTTCCGGGTTGTTCATGGGTAAGGAGGCGACGAATCCCGGGAAACGGTCAGGATGCTTCTGGCAAAGTTCAACCATGCCGTCGTTGGCAGTTTTTGCCAGCTCTACGGCGATGTCAGGTCCGGCCAGCACTTCGATCGGCGGCGCGCCCAGAGAAAGGATCTGCTCGTAATCTTCGAACATGTCCATGACCCGGAAGCGTTCATCCAGATCCATCAGCATGGGAACGCTACGCACCCGTTTTCCCATGTCCTTATGATCGCCGGCGACTTCCAGCATTTTGTCCCAATAGACTTTGGGGAAGATATGATTAAAGGCGTCAACTTTTCTCATCGTCGTTCTCTCCCTGCTGATATTTATTATCGTTAAATAAAACTTGGAGTAACGCTGACCATCATATTGAACCGTTCCGTTAATGCAATCGGGATGCGATCATAAAAGTTTGCCGCCGTCGATGGGTCTGAGCAGAACCAGCTCAGCGCCGTCGACAAGAATGGTATCGCCGTACCTGCTTTCTACGACCTGCTCATCGTTCAGGAATACAGCCAGATGATCCGGTTCTTCGGGATCAAGGTACTTGATGAGTCCCCGGATCGTGGAGGCATCGGCAAGTTTCAGGCGCGAAAACCCGTCGCCGTCGGGCGATGACAGCCGAGGCGACTGCACGCCGACGGTTCGGATTTTGACGATCACTCCAGGCCCAGCCTTTTCTTGGTCTCCGAGGTGGGCACGCCTTCTTCGTCCCATCCACGTAGGGCGTAATAGGCCGGCAGCATTTCATCGAGCTTGCACACCCATCCTTTTGCGGTTCCCGTTTTCGCAGGTTCTTCGAGAAACCGCTTGGGCAGAGTGTCGTCGGCCCGGGTGAAGCCGGCTTTCAGGTTGAATAGGCGTTCCAGATTCCATATCCGTTCGCCTGTTTCCAGGAGCCGTTCCGGAGTCCATTCCCCTTCCAGGGCGGGATCGAGCTGCTTGGCCAAGCCTTCCAACTGCCAGATCGCACGAGTGAAACTGCAGGTTCCCGAAGAA
>JAOUPW010000247.1 GCA_029879665.1 Rhodospirillales bacterium
CCTCTCAAAGGTAAAAAGCGCGGGCTGGTCGCCATGGCGGAAGAGAACGCGCGGTTTGCCATGCGCACCGAACTCGATAAAGAAGACGTCGCGACCCGCAGTCTGGAAGAATTGCAGGAGACGCTGTCGCTTAAAAACTTCCCGCGCGTGATCGAGGGCTTTGACATCTCCAACATCTCCGGCACGCACGCGGTGGGATCGATGGTGGTGTTCGAGAACGCGAAATCCGCCAAAGACAAATACCGCCGCTTTAAAATCAAAACGGTGGAAGGGATTGACGACTACGCCATGATCACCGAAGTCATGACGCGCCGCTACGCGCGCCTGCTGGACGAAGGCAAGCCGTTACCCGATTTGGTGTTGATCGACGGCGGCAAGGGGCATCTCAATACCGGATTCAAAGTTCTGGAGAACCTGGAGCTGATAGGGCGAGTCGATCTCGCCTGCATCGCCAAGGGCAAGTTCCGGACCAACGTGGAAACCGACGAAGTGTTTCTGGCGGGCCGGAAAGACCCGGTGTGGTTCAAGGAGAATTCACCGTCGCGGTTTCTGCTCCAGCGCGTGCGTGACGAGGCCCACCGCTTCGCCGTCGACTACCATCGAAAGCTGAGGGGGAAGGGGTCGATGTCCTCCGTACTGGAAGGTATCCCCGGAATCGGCAAGAAACGGCGGCTGATGTTGCTGAAAGAATTCGGCAGTATCGAGAACATCAAAAACGCCAGCCTCGAAGACCTTCAAAAACTCCCCGGCATCACGAAGCCAATCGCCGAGAAAATCACAAAAGCAGTGGCGGGTTGATCAGCTATTATTAATCCGCAGCGATTTTGCCCCAGGGATAATCGTCCCACCAGTCCTCTGATAGGATACTTTCAATGGTATACCCCTCTTTGTCTCCGGAGTATACGTGCTCGTACAGGGGAATATGGAGCGCCCGAGAAAACTCGATATCATACTCAAAGAACAAGGATTTGATCTCCCTCGAGGCTTTTTCCGGATAAACGCTGAAGCATACCAGCCGATCATTTTTTGAAATTGCGATCAATTGTCTGCCTATTACCTTTCCTTCGGCATTGCGAGCGTACAGCACCTGTTTGTTGAGGTCCAGAAGCACGGCCACGGCAGAATAGGCATAATGCCCACCCAGAGAGAGACAGCTCCCCACATAGGTGCCCATCTTCAGGATTTCCAACGGATCGCTTTCCAGCTCTATGCGCACCGGACCGTGTTTTTCCGTTCGGCGGCAGAAAAGGATGCCCCGGTTCCACAAGTTCACGTCGATATTTTTATGATTTGAGAACCATTTCCTGGTTTCAGGATGATTTTCGATGTAATGATTGTCCCCACCTAGATAGGCCCTGAACCAGTTTTTAAATCCGCGTCTATTTCGGTCGACCCAGTTAAAAAACTGAAGGGCATGTTGCCAGTTGTCAGTTTTATGATCGGCGGAGTAATGCCTGTTCAATTCCAGCATGGTTTTTCCATTCAGAACATCCAGCACAAAGGACAAAAAGTTAACTTTGGATTTGTGGTGGTAACCTCGAATTCGCGTTTCGCTCAATGTGATTTCACCCTTGAAATGCGCCTGCAGTTTTTTTGGGACAGGGTGGGTCATTCCCTGCTGGTAATATTTTTCCACTAGTTGAAAAAGTTGACGAGGAGAAATTTTTTCTAGATCCACCTTCATAAGTTGATGACGGGAAAATCGGTTTCCGATTTTAAGCCGCGTGCGAAACCTCAAGGTACCCATCCCCCGGGCCACCCGAAACAATTTACCGGGGAAATAAGTGAAGGCATTAACGGATAACTCAGGAAGCTCCGACGAAAGAATGTACAAGCCGCGCGCGATCAGGCGGCGTTTGTTTTCGGTCTGGCAATCCTTGTGGAAATTTGTAAAGCTTGAGTCGGGAGCTTTTAGAAATTGCTCGAATAAAGAATCTCCAAGGTGTTCTATAAACCAGCAGACGGGTTGATGAATTTCAAGATTCCCGTAAGGAATCGGTTTTTTCGCCAGGCGAATCAGCAGGGCGCAGGCGCGAGGAAGGTGGTTGTTGAACTCCCCCTCTTTTTCCCACTGCCATAAAAAGATTTTTAGATGCCTCAGCAGCTTCAACTGGTAACCCTTATCAACTGAATTCAGGGCAGTATCCACCCCCTCCAGAAACCGGCGAAAGATCCACTTTTTGATTTTTCCCGAAGGCTGGTAATCCATCCAGCAGTTGAGCAGATCAATATATTTGTGGACCACCTCCCGGGACCACTGTGTCCATTCCGGACGGAGTATGACTGACTCCCAGTACGGTTCCTGTCCGAATCGTTTCCAGATATCGAAAGGAAGGTTGGACTTATCAGGTTTCAGCCATTGCAAGAGATTTTCAACTTCCTGAGCTGGGTAGCGCGAGTAGTCTTTTCTTAGTTCCAGGGTTCTATGCCACCCATATTTTTTGGCTAATCGGTAGCCGCCCTCAAGATATTGCATGGAAACATTCTGGTTAAACGTCCAGAACATCTCCTCCAGCCGCTGTTCCAGAACTTCGTAGGGAATCAAGTTTGCAAGATTTCGTATTTGCTTCGGCGGGTACTTCTTGAAATCGATATCAAAGGTGTGGGTCTCCAGCAAGGTAAGGAGAAATGAGTAGCGTTTGCCAGCGGGTAGATCAAGGATGATCTTCAGCCATGTCAATGCCTGCTCCGGTGGATGTTCGGACAGTAACCGCGCCGTTGCACTCAACAGGGTGCTATCCCGCTCAAGGCCCAGTTCATGGTAGAGAGCCAGAAAACACTTTACCTTTCTCCATGGCAGGTCGCTTAACCCGTAAATAAAATATTCCAAAAAGAACCTGGGCAACTGCGTGCGCTTGGCGTTGCCGCTGGCTGGATGGCGAAAACCGAAATAAGGTTCTACGGAAAAGGTTGGCGCTTGTCTGGCAAAGAAAATAGTGGGGTTTGCTTTTTGAATGCGGGCCACCGCTTTGGTCCAGAACGGTTTCAGTTTATTCAAAATGGTCGAGACATTTTTGGGATCGCACAGATAAGGCTGGAGGTCGATTTCGGGACGCGCTTTCGGTTTCTGCTTTTTCCCTTTGGCCGTTCGAAGTCCGCGCGGGTTGGCGGCGGTTTTTTTCGGGGCGGGCTCCTCCGTTTCAAGGTTAAGAACAGGCAGGCGAAGATTATTTTTTGGATAAACGGGAACAGTGTTGATCAGAACCTTCAGAACATGGTGTAGAAGATTTTCGTCCCAGCAGTGAGCCTGCGCCACTGCCCGCCAAGAGTCGAGCCACCTTTCGCCGGCGAGGTGGGGAAAGGATTTATGGATATTGTCCAACGGTTCCTCGATGAAATCATACATTTCAACAAGGTCGACCAGATTATCGTCGTCCAAGGCTTTCCAGAAATCGTGCTGGCGGCGGGACAGAACCGCTACGAGACCCTCCGGCGTTCGTTTAACGGCGATTATGCGATCATCCATACTAACAATGATAACGCATTACTTCTTTTTCTGCGCGACGAGGAGATAGCGGGTGGAGGGGCAGGTGTCGGCTTTGGCGCCGATTGGGTTCAGTGTCACGGCGTCGTATATATCCACTTTACCTTTGAACGCTTTTTCGAATTCCTGCCTCAGACGCCACATCGGCGGCAGGAACCTCAGGTGCTTGCCTTCGTTGGTGATGAGGAGCCGGTCGTTGTTGCGGCTGACATTTAAAATCTCGCTCTGCTGGTACGTATGGTTGCCCTGCTCGATCAACACCGGATTGCGCAGGGAGATGACGTTTCCGGTCTTCGAGCGGATGACGTGCGGATACGTTCGGATATGATCCGGCGTGATGAAGTCGCCGAAGAAGTATCCACCGGGCCTGGTGATCTGCGCCGTCACCGCCAGCGCCTCGTCCAACTGCTCCGGCGACAGGTACTGGAACACGTTGAGGCCGCAGTAGGTGACGTCCCACGTCTGGTCGCCCAGCGCCAGAATATCCTCCGCCCGGGCGGTGATGCGGCGAGCAGCCACCTGCACCATCGCCTCCGATTTGTCGATGCCCAGTAGATGGTCGCCGGGCAGGCCGAGTTTCTGAATCATGTAATCTTCGACGATCCCCGTGCCGCAACCGATGGACAGCAGTTTCACCTTCTCCCGCTCAATGTTGTAATTTTCGAACACGAAGTTTAAGTATTTCGCAATGAACTCGTCGAGGCAGGGCTGGCCGACAACGTCGTCGTACAACTCGGCATAGGTGTAAAACGGGTCGCCTTCGTCGCCGGGAAAGAGGATGGACTTCTGCACCCTGGCGGCGGCGATCAG
>JAOUPW010000248.1 GCA_029879665.1 Rhodospirillales bacterium
CAAAGCGCCATCCCGTCCCGCTTCATCGACGAATTGCCCGCCGATCATGTGGAGCAAATGGTGGAGCCGGGATTATATGAAACCGGAAAAGGATCAGGGATGTCCGGGATGATGGCCGGGTTTGGCCACGTTCCCAACCGCCGCCACAAGCCTCCCATGATCGAAGACACCGCCCAATGGGTGCGGACCCGCGAGGACGACGATACGGCGTTGAAAGAAGGGCAGCGGGTCTTTCACCAGAAATTCGGTTACGGCCGGATTCTTTCCAGCGACGGCGACAAGCTGGAAATCGATTTTGAAAAGGCCGGTACCAAGAAAGTGATGAACAGCTTTGTCGAGGTGGTGTGAACATGGATGATGACGGCGGTCTGTGGCGAATCGAGATTAGAGTCCCCGGCCGCGTCGCGCAAGGTTTCGAAGACGCGATCGAGCCCTGCTGCGAAGTCCTGTCCAGATTTATCGACGGTGACGGTCCCAATTGGCGCATCGAAGGTTTCAGTCGCAACCCGCCGGACCGGCCGGCGCTGAACCTGGCGCTTGAAATCGTGGCGACAGCCTTGCAGGCGGACGTTCCCGTCGTTCATGTTTCGAAAGTTCCGCCCCGTGACTGGTTGGTCGAAAACCTGAAAGACTTTCCTCCTTTCGACATCGGGCGTTTTTTTATTTATGGCTCCCATTACGAAGGCGTTGTTCCATCCGGTAAAACCGGGTTGCAGATAGATGCCGGCGCCGCATTCGGAACCGGTCGGCATGAATCGACCGAAGGATGCCTCCAGGCCATTGACGAGCTTGCCCGTCAGCGCCGTTTTGTAAACCCTCTCGATATGGGATGCGGTTCCGGCATACTTTCCCTGGCGCTGGCCAAACGGGCGGGCGTCAGGGTGACGGCGTCCGATGTGGATGCCCGGGCGGTCGGGATTACGGCCGTGAACGCGCGGCTGAACGGAGTCGGTTTTCGGGTCCGCGCACTGCGCAGTAACGGGTATCGTTCGACCAAAATCGCAAAAGCGGGGCCCTTTGATCTGATCGTTGCGAATATTCTCGCCAATCCCCTCAGCGCCATGGCGGGCGACCTGGTTCGCAACCTGGCCCCTGGGGGGCATGCGATTCTATCCGGTTTTATTGAACGGGATTCAAACAGAGTCTTCGCAGCCCACCGCCGACTGGGGCTCAAGATGAGACGGCGGATCACCATAAACGGCTGGCGGACATTGGTTCTCAGCCGTTAGGCAGGAATGCAGCATCCAAATCTGCTGTTAAACCAGAAAATCAACGGCGGGGAGGTCTTCCCGGTGGGGGCCGACGGGCGGAATGTCGACGCCAACCGGCGAGAAGATCGATGCCTCTTGCGTTTTCCGATAGGCTTTTTGCCCCAGGGTATTGAAGGCCGGGCTCGGAGGCTGGTCTTGAAGTTTTCCCAACGGGTCCTGCTGGGAATACAACTGTGCGAGGAGGGCGTTGGAAAGCGACCCGGAAAACTGCGTCTGATAGGACGGTGCCGGAAAGGGATGTACATTCCCTGCAGGCGCTGGGGCGGAATCAGAATAGGCAGCAAGGCGGGACGCCGGCGTAAAGCCGGCGGTCCTGGGAAAGGCCGGCTTGGCCGGTCCCGGCGCGTAAGTCGCCACTAAATTACGTACGGCAAATAAATCTGCCATGACGCCGTCCCTCCGCTTCAAAAGCGGTCTTGGTTAATTTTTGTTAATCTTTTAGTTGGGCTAAACCTACCCGAAAGGCCGGCTTGGCGCCAGTCGGTAAAAACAATTAAATTTCAATATGTTATAAGAAATAGAGTCGTCAGCTGTTATCGCTGAGGCCATCCAATTGCTTTTGCATGCTTTCCAGCTTGGCGCGTAATTCATCGATCTGCTTATCGGAGGCGCCCGATGCCCCGGCGTTCGTATCCCTGCCGGATTTTTCATTACTCCCCCCGCCAGCCCCCGAGTCGGTTGGGCCGCCGCCTTTGCTTTTGAACGGCGTGAACATTTGCATGGCGTTTTCAAACATGGCCATGTTCTGCTTGCTCATTTCCTCGAACTGATTGAACGGCGCCAGGCCACCGAGGGCATCCTGCATATAATTGCGCATCTGTTCCTGGTTGCGGGCAAACGATCCCATGGAATAATCCAGGTATTTGGGAACCAGGGTCTGCAGACTGTCGCCGTAAAAACTGATGAGGTGGCGAAGAAAGTTGATCGGTAAAAGGTTTTGACCCTTGGATTCTTCCTCGACGATGATATGGGTCAGAACGGAACGGGTAATGTCTTCGCCGGTTTTGGCGTCATAGACGATAAAGTCGGTTCCGTCCTTAACCATCTGCGCCAAGTGGTCCATCGTTACGTAGCTGCTGGTCGCCGTGTTATAAAGCCGGCGGTTGGCATATTTCTTGATGGTGATTGGCGTGGTTTCGTTATCTGACGTCTCTGCCATGGGTATTGTCTTTCGCGGCGAACGAGAAAATCCCGTATAAAATAAACCTGTTTGTTCAGGCTTATTTTACGCGTTAGATGCTGCGATGCAAAAAAGTTATTTTTAGTCCCACTTTTCCTGCATAATTACGGGCTTTTGCGCCATCATAACGGTTCAATCCGGTTGAATAAGGCTCTAGGAAATGGTTGACACCCCTGATCTGGAAAAGCTGGCGCAACGCTACCTGGATTTGTGGCAGGATCAACTGACGGGGATCGCCGCCGATCCGGAAATCGCCCAAACCATGGCCCGGACCCTGGAGCTGATGAACAGCGGCGTTCAGGCTTTCGCCGCTCAGACCGGATTGGGGAACGTTCCCGGCGGCCGACCCGGGAAGGATGGGAGCCCTCCGAAAGCACATGACGCAAATGCCAAACCCGATTTTGAAGCAACCTCCGGTTCCGGTCCGTCTGGGCCCAAGGCCGCTGCCCCTTCATCTCGCGCTGCAAACCCTGACCTGGACGAGTTCGCGCGCCGCCTTGACGACATTGAACAAAGACTTGCTCGGCTGGAGGCCAAACCTCAAAAGCCGGGCGGCGGATCTGCAAAAAAATCTCGCCGGCGTAAATCCTGACGCCTTTGCCCGCGCCGTCGACGCCGAAATCGTGACCCGCCTTCAGGCCTTCGCCGAAGGGGTCAGCGCCTACCGCCATCATCCCCAGACCCGAACCTTGCCGGAACCGCCGACCGTGTGGCGCGAAGGCAGCACCCGGCTTCTCGATTACGGCGTCCCGCCTCTGGCCGGCGCTGAAAACGGCGTCCCGCTTCTGGTGGTACCGTCCCTGATCAACCGGGCCTATATCCTCGACCTCAGCGAACGGCGCAGCTTGCTCCGCTATCTGGCCAAGCATGGGTTTCGCCCTTTTTTGCTCGATTGGGGGGTGCCGGGAAAAGACGAACTTGGCTTCGACCTTTCCGATTACATCGCCGGGCGCGGGGAAGCGGCGTTGGCCGCGGTGGCGGAAATGTGCGCCGCGCCCGTCGGCGTGATCGGGTTTTGCATGGGCGGCAATCTGGTTTTGCCGCTGGCCCAACGCCGGCCTGAACTTGTCCGTGCCATGGTCCTAATGGCAACTCCCTGGGATTTTTCAGGAATGGACCGGGCCAAGACGGAATGCATCCCCGCCATGCGTCCGCAGTTGGACGGCGTGCTCAACGCCTGCGGCGTCCTGCCGGTGGACATGTTGCAAGCCATGTTCGTTAGCCTGGATCCTTTTTACGCCATTCGCAAATTCCGCCGCTTTGCGACCCTCGATCCGGCGTCGCGCAAGGCACACGATTTCGTCGCCCTCGAAGACTGGCTCAACGACGGTGTGCCGTTGGTGGCGAAAGTTGCACGGGAATGCCTGTTTGACTGGTACGTCGACAACACCCCGGAGCGGGGATCGTGGAAGATTCGGGGCCGACCGGTGGTTCCGGAGGAAGTTGAAACGGAAACCCTTCTTATTGTGCCCGAGCAGGATTACATCGTGCCGCCGGCGACGGCATTGCCCTTGGCCGATCATCTTCCCCATGTGGATTGTCGGGTACTCAAGGCGGGACACATCGGCATGGTTGCGGGCGGTCGCGCCACCACCCTGTTGTACGCTCCCCTGGTCCGCTGGCTCAGGCAGAGAATGACTTGAGAGTAATTGTGCATTGCAGCATTTTTGCTTGCGCCCGTTTGGGGCAACTTTTATAAGAAAAACATAATGATTTGGGCTGAACGCGGACGGCCCCACATGTTTCTTTGATTAAGGGAGACAGTTCCCATGAAAGATGTCGTCATAACCGGCGCGGTACGCACCCCGGTCGGATCGTTCAACGGATCGCTCAGCA
>JAOUPW010000249.1 GCA_029879665.1 Rhodospirillales bacterium
GGCGATCAGCGGCAGGATCGCCTCGCCTGCGGCAAACCCCAGGGACGAGATGCTGAGCGCCTTGCCCCGTTGGCGATTGAAATACCGCGCCATGGAGGTGCTGGCGGCATGGCTCATCAGGGCCTGACCGGTAAAGCGGACGGCGAATATGGCGGGAAAAATGAACACCGGCGATGTGGTCAGGGCAAGCAGGAAACAGGACGCCGCCAATCCTGTCCCGATCAGGGTGGTGTAGAGGCGCAGATCCAGTTTATCGATCCGGCGCCCGATCCAGATCAGCCCGGCGGCGCCGAGAAGGGTGGCGAGGGAATAGATCGCGCCGAAACCGCCGTGGGTCAGGCCGAAACCGGAACGGATATGATCGCCGAAGAGTGAGATAAAGAAGGTCTGCCCGAAAGAAGAGCAAAACATCAAGAGAAACCCAAACGCGAGAAACCTCCTGTTTCCCAACAGGAAAAGAAGATAATTCATGGAAGGACTTCCTTAGGAAGACTGGTCGCGTGCGACAAGGGGATGACCTGTCCGGGGCAAATAATCCCGAGCAAGATTAGGGCTTCGCATCAGTGTAAACAAGAGAGCCTCTCCCTTTCGCGGTTGTTCCCTGTGCCTCCTTGGCGGCATAATGTAGGTATCTTCCCCGGGTGCCGGGGTTTCATTTAATCGAGGTCGAGATGCAATACCAGGCAAACACGCTGGAACACCACTGGATGCCGTTTACCGCCAACCGGGATTTCAAGGCCGAGCCCAGGCTTCTGGTCCGGGCGGAAGGGGTTCATTACTGGGACCACAAGGGGGGGCAAATCCTGGACGGGTCGTCCGGGTTGTTCTGCTGTGCCGCCGGCCATGCCCGGCCCGAGATCGCCGACGCGGTCGCCCGGCAGCTCCGGGAAATGGAATACTGCCCGCCCTTCCAGCTGGCCCATCCGGCGGGGTTTGAATTGGCGCGCCGCATCGCCGGCCTGACGCCGGAACCGATCAATCACGTTTTTTTCGTCAACTCCGGTTCGGAAGCCGTCGATACGGCGTTGAAGATCGCCATGGCCTATCACCGCGCCCGCGGCGAAGGTCAGCGCCAGCGTTACGTTTCCAGGGAAAAGGCCTATCACGGTGTCAACATCGGCGGCACCTCGCTGTCCGGTTTGATGAAAAATCGGGAGGCCTTCGGTTGCGTGATGCCGGGCGTGGTGCACATGCGACATACCTGGCTGGAAGAAAACCGCTTCACCCGGGGTCAACCGCAGCATGGCGTTGAGCTTGCCGAAGATTTGCAGCGGTTCGTCGACAATTACGGCGGCAGCACCATCGCCGCCTGCATCCTTGAGCCGATTGCCGGGTCCTGCGGTATTCTGGTGCCGCCCAAGGGATATCTGGAACGGGTGCGCGAAATCTGCGACGCCAACGGCATCCTTCTTATTTTCGATGAAGTCATCTGCGGTTTCGGACGTACCGGCAAGGCTTTCGCGTCGCAAAGTTTCAACGTGACCCCGGACATGATGACCGTGGCCAAGGCCCTGACCAACGGCGCCCAGCCCATGGGAGCGGTCGCGGTCAAGGATGAAATCTATGACACCATCATCGATACCGCGCCGGAAGGCGCCATCGAGCTGTTCCACGGCTATACCTATTCGGCCCATCCCGCCGCCTGCGCCGCCGGGCTGGCGTCGCTGGATATCTATAAAAAGGAAAGCCTATTTGAACGGGCCGCCGAATTGTCGCCCTATTTCCTCGACGCGGTATTCGGGCTTCAGGATATTGACCTGATCACCGATATTCGCGGCTACGGCCTGATCGCGGGGTTTGATCTGGCGCCGTCCCCGGCGCCGGGGGGACGTGGAATCCAGGTGCAGAAAGCCCTGTTTCAGGCCGGATTGCACATCAAATTCACAGGCGATACGGGGATTATCGCGCCGCCGTTTATCATGGAAAAAAAGGATATCGATCGTCTTACCGAGATTCTCAGGAAAATCTTGAGTGAGGTATAAAAACCGATATCCTCTGGGAAAATAAGGATTGGACCCGACAATGACCAAGAAACTTCACCATTTCATCGACGGCAAACAGGTAAACGGCACAAGCGGCCGGTTTGGCGATGTTTTCAACCCGGCCACCGGCGACGTCACCGCCCAGGTGCCGCTGGCCACCGCCGACGAAGTGCGCGCCGCCATCCAGTCCGCCGCCCGGGCCCTGCCGGCATGGGCCGCAACCCCGCCGGCCAAGCGTGCTCAGGTGATGTTTGCCTTCCGTGAGCTGCTGTACAAGCATACCGACGAACTGGCGGAAATGATTTCATCGGAACACGGCAAAACCCTGCCCGATGCCACGGGCGAACTGATGCGCGGCATCGAGGTGGTGGAATTCGCCTGCGGTATCCCGCATCTTCTCAAAGGCGAATATTCCGAAGGGGTCGCCTCTAATGTCGACAGTCATACCCTGCGCCAACCGGTCGGCGTCTGCGCCGGCATCACGCCCTTCAATTTCCCGATCATGGTGCCCATGTGGATGTTCCCGGTCGCCATCGCCTGCGGCAACACCTTCGTGCTCAAGCCTTCCGAGAAAGATCCCTCCGTGGCCTTGCGCGCGGTCGAACTGGCGCGGGAAGCGGGCCTGCCGGCGGGTGTGCTGAACCTGGTCAACGGTGACAAGGAAGCGGTGGATACGCTTCTTACCGATCCCGAGGTTTCCGCCGTCAGCTTCGTCGGTTCCACCGCCATCGGCGAATACATTTACAAGACCGGCTGCGCCCACGGCAAACGGGTACAGGCACTATGCGGCGCCAAGAACCATCTGGTGGTCATGCCCGACGCCGACATGGACCAGACCACCGACGCCCTGATCGGGTCCGGCTATGGCTCGGCCGGGGAACGTTGCATGGCGATTTCGGTGGCGGTCGCGGTTGGGAATGAAACCGGCGACGAGCTGATCAAGCGCCTGGCGCCCCGGGTGCAGGCGCTGAAGGTGGCGCCCTATACGGATTCCGCGTCGGAAATGGGTCCGGTGGTCAGCCGCGAAAGCAAGGACAAGATCCTGGGCTACATTGAAAAGGGGTTGGAGAAGGGCGCCGAGCTGGTGGTCGACGGCCGCGGCCTGACCCTGCAGGGCTACGAGAACGGATATTTTCTCGGCGGCTGCTTGTTCGACAAGGTCACGCCGGATATGGAAATTTATACTGACGAGATTTTCGGCCCGGTGCTTAGCGTGGTTCGCGCCAAGGATTACGAGGAAGCCCTCGGATTGGTCAACGATCACGAATACGGCAACGGCGCCGCCATTTTCACCCGCGACGGCGACGCCGCCCGGGATTTCACCAGCCGCGCCAAGATCGGCATGATCGGCGTCAATGTGCCGATTCCGGTGCCGGTGGCCTATCACAGCTTCGGTGGCTGGAAACGATCCCTCTTCGGCGATCACCATATCCACGGCATGGAAGGGGTGCGGTTTTATACCCGACTCAAAACCATGACTACCCGCTGGCCGTCGGGCATACGCACCGGCGCCGAATTCCACTTCAAAAGTGGCAGCGAGCACTAACATAAGCCGTTCCGGGACAGATTCATGGCCAAACCGCTTCCCACTCAAGCCCAGGTGGTCATCATCGGCGGCGGTGTCATCGGCTGCAATGTCGCCTATCACCTGACCAAGATCGGGATCACCGATGTGGTGCTGCTCGAGCGCAAGCAGATCACCAGCGGCACCACCTGGCATGCCGCCGGCCTGATCGGCCAATTGCGGTCGGGCCAAACCATGACCAAGCTGGCCCAGTACACCGCCGAACTTTATGGCCGGCTGGAAGCGGAAACCGGCCAGCCGACCGGGTTCAAGCAGAATGGCTCGTTGTCGGTGGCCACCAATCCGGAACGCTTCGAGGAAATGAAACGCGGCGCGTCCATGGCGCGCTGCTTCGGCCTTGAGGTCGAGGTCGCCGGGGTCGATGAAATTCGCGCCATGTGGCCGATGCTCAACACCGAAGACGTGATCGGTGGCATTTTCTTGCCCAAGGACGGCCAAATCAATCCGGTTGACGTGACGCAAGCCCTTGCCAAGGGCGCCAAGATGGGCGGGGCGAAGATCTTCGAAAACATCAAGGTGACCGGCATCTCCCAAGCTCAGGGCCGGGTTACCGGCGTTGCTACTGAACAAGGTGAAATTGCCGCGGAAACTGTGGTCAATTGCGCCGGCATGTGGGCGCGCGAGGTGGGCCGCATGTGCGGGGTCAACGTGCCGCTGCACGCCGCCGAGCATTTCTACATCGTCACCGAGCCCATGGACGGCGCGACGCCGGGCCTG
>JAOUPW010000250.1 GCA_029879665.1 Rhodospirillales bacterium
ACGCAAGGATTGATCGCCGCCGGGACACTGGATGTAACCGAGGCCCGGCAACTGGCGGCGGCGGGCAGCCTGTCCGGGGCCATCATTGGAGGCATCCTGTTCGGTGCCGGCATGGTGCTGGCGCGGGGCTGCGCCGCCCGAATCCTGGTGCTGTCAGCCACCGGCAATCTGCGTGCCCTGGTCACCGGCCTGATCCTGACCATCGTCGCCCAGGCATCCTTGCGCGGCGGACTTTCCCCGGCGCGCGACTGGCTGGCCGGATTGTGGACCGTCGAAGGCGGCGCATCCCGCGATCTTATCTCAGCGATCGGCCTTGGCACCGGCGCGCCGCTTGTCATCGGCGCCGGGCTGGTGCTCGCCGCCCTGATGCTGGCAATGCGGCACAAAGTCGGACACTGGACGATAGCCGGTGCCCTCGGCGTCGGCCTGACCATCGCCGCCGGCTGGCTGCTGACCTACGCACTTGCAAGCCAATCGTTTAACCCCGCCGCCATCAGAAGCATCAGCTTCATCGGCCCGTCCGCCGATACCCTGATGGGCTTCATCAACACCCCGACCCTGCCGCTGGTGTTCGATCTCGGGCTGATTCCCGGTGTTTTCGCCGGGTCCTTTCTCGCCGCCCTGTTCGGGCGCGAGGTCAAGCTGCAATGCTTCAATCTGGAAACCAATCCCATGCCCCGTTACGTCATCGGCGCGGTGCTGATGGGTTTCGGCGGCATGCTGGCGGGCGGCTGCGCCGTCGGCGCGGCGGTCACCGGCGGCGCTGTATTTTCGCTGACCGCATGGGCGGCGCTTCTCGCCATGTGGGCGGGCGCGGGTCTAACGGATTACCTGATTGACCGCCGCCGGAACGAAGCGTCCGAAGCCGTGGCGACAATACCGGCGGGCGCGGCGGAATAAATACCGGGATTATCCAGCCAGTTTCCACACCTTGGGGGCCCGGTCGAGGCGTTCGATCAACAATTCGCGCTGCAATTCCATCTCCTTCGGAAGATGCGCGCCGAAGCGCTTGAACAGCTCTTTCTGACCTTCGGCCTCGGCCAAGCCGGCGTCGCGGTCGACTTCCATCAGTTTGAAGAAAGTCTCGGCGTCGTAATCCAGACCTTGCCAGACGATATCCTGATGGCGCGGCATCATGCCGAACGGGCTTTCGACCGCGTGGGCGCGGTCATGAACACGGTCGACGATCCATTTCAGCACGCGCATGTTTTCTCCGAAACCGGGCCACATGAATTTGCCGTTCTCGTCCTTGCGGAACCAGTTGACACGGAAGATCAACGGCAAGTCCGTAATCCGGTCCTCGATATTCAACCAGTGGCGCCAATATTCAGCCATGTTGTAACCGCAGAACGGCAGCATCGCCATGGGGTCGCGGCGGATGTCTGCCTGGTTGACGGCGGCGGCGGTGGCTTCCGATCCCATGGTCGCGGCGAGATAGACGCCGTGCGACCAGTCGAACGATTGGAACACCAGCGGAAAGGTCTTGGACAGACGGCCACCGAAAATGAAAGCGGAAATGGGAACACCGGCGGGATCGTTCCAGGCGGGATCGATACTCGGGCATTGCGCCGCCGGCGCGGTAAAGCGGGCATTGGGGTGGGCCGCCGGAGTTTTGCTGTCCGGCGTCCAGTCGTTACCGCGCCAGTCGATCAAATGGTCGGGCAACGGGCCGTCCATCTCTTCCCACCAAACGTCGCCGTCGTCGGTCATCGCAACGTTGGTGAAGATGCAGTTCTTGTCGAGCATCTTCATGGCGCTGGGATTGGATTTCATCGAGGTCCCCGGAGCGACGCCGAAATAACCGGCTTCCGGGTTGATGGCGTGGAATTTTCCGTCCTTGCCCGGCTTGATCCAGGCGATGTCGTCCCCCACGGTCCACACCTTCCAGCCGTCGAGGCCCTGAGGCGGAATCAGCATGGCCAGATTGGTCTTGCCGCAGGCGCTGGGAAAGGCGGCGGCGACGTAGGTTTTTTCCCCTTCCGGGCTTTCAAGACCTAGGATCAGCATATGTTCGGCAAGCCAGCCTTCGTCCTTGGCCATGGCCGAGGCGATGCGGAGCGCGAAGCATTTCTTGCCCAGCAGCGCGTTGCCGCCATAACCCGATCCGAAGGACCAGATTTCTCGGGATTCGGGGAAATGGACAATGTACTTGGTGTCGTTGCAGGGCCAAATCGCATCCTGTTGCCCCGCTTCCAGCGGCGCGCCGACGGAATGTAGACAGGGCACGAAATCGCCGTCGTCACCCAGCACGTCCAGCACGCCCCGGCCCATGCGGGCCATAATTTTCATATTCACAACCGCATAAGCCGAATCCGTGATCTGCACGCCGATGTGCGCGATAGGCGAACCCAATGGCCCCATGGAGTAAGGGATAACGTAAAGCGTTCGTCCCTTCATGCATCCGGTAAACAGACCGTTCAGCGTCCGTCTCATTTCGCCGGGGTTGGTCCAGTTGTTGGTCGGGCCGGCGTCCTCAACGTTCTCCGTGCAGATAAAGGTGCGGTCTTCGACCCGGGCGACATCATCGGGATCGGAACGCGCGAGAAAGCATCCCGGGCGTTTTTCTTGGTTGAGCTTGATCAGGGTTCCGCTTTCCACCATTTCGGCGCACAGACGGTCGTATTCTTCCTCGCTGCCGTCACACCAATAGACATCGTCGGGCGCGCAAAGCGCCTTCACTTTTTCTACCCAAGCGAGAAGTTTGGCATGAGATGTGGGGGGGGTGGCGGATGTGCTCATGTGCGTCCTCTGTCAAATTCTCCAAACGGGGCGGCGGCCGCCGCCCGGCGGGGCTGATGATTAAAATTCTCAGCAGGTTCCCGGTTTTACCCCATCACCTGCGGGATGCAAGGAAAAGTCGCCGTTTCAGGACCATCATGCAAAGGCTGGACAGCCCTTATGGGGCGAGGACGCCCTCCCGGGGAAAGCTTTCTTAGGGCCTTCAGGGGCTCAGGCAGTATCCGCGGCGGCGTCGTGGCTGAGTACCATGTCGCGCAGGGTGACGATCCCGACCGGGCGGCGGTCATGATCGATAACCACGGCGCGGGACAGGGCAAAGCGGACCAGCAGGCGGACGGCATAGCGGATGTCCATTTCGGCCGCCACGGTCAGCACCGGCTTGGACATGATTTCATAGACATTGACCCGGTCCGGGGATGCGTTTTCCGCGATCACGCCGCGCGCGATGTCGGCCACCACCAGCATGCCGAATTCATCCTGCTCATCGCGGCGTTCCACCACCAGGGAACTGACGCCGTTGGCTCTCATCATTTCCACGGCTTCGCGCACGGTTGCCTTGGCGGCAATGGTATAGACCTTGGGGCTCATGACTTCTTCGACTTTTATATAAGGATGTTCGCTCATAGCTCTTCCTCGATTTCATCCATGAGGGCGGGGATCTGCGTACCCATGCCGACGGCGTCCTCAATATTAATCTGAAAGGCGATCCCCGATCCCGGCTCTTCGTCGAACTTACCGGCTCTGGCGATGGTTTCAAGTATCTCTCGCGCCCGGGGCTGGGCGACGAGAAACAACAGGACATCCCGTTGGCCTTCCAGGTCAAGCCCGAGAAAGGTTTTCTCCTGTTTCAGGCCCTCACCACGGACGCTGCTGATTACCGTGGCGCCGGTGGCGCCGGCCTCGCGGGCGGCGTCCTGGATGACTTCGGTCTTTTCAACGTTGACCAAGGCCATGATGAGTTTGAGCTTCATGACGTTTTCTCCTTACTTCTCGTTCTCTGATTCACATTCGTTTGTTTCTACGTCCTTTTCTTTTTCTTTCTTCCGTCCCAACAGCCAGGCGGCCAACTGGGCATAAGCCAGCACCGACATAATCGGAAAAACGCTGGCGAAGGCGATTAGGCCGAAACCGTCGATCAGGGGACTGCGCCCGGGGATCGTCGAAGCCAGCCCAAGCCCCAAGGCGGTGACCACCGGAACCGTGACGGTGGAGGTGGTGACGCCGCCGGAATCGAAGGCCAGCGGAATGATGGTCTTTGAGGCCCGCACGGTCTGGATGATGACGATCAGATAGCCGGCAATGATATAAAAAGGCAGCGGCGTGCCGGTAACTATACGAAAGGCGCCGAGCGCGACGCCGACGGCAACGCCGATGGCAACGGCAAACCTAAGTCCGCGCGGTCGGATGGCGCCGCCGGACATCTCGCCGGCCTTGAAGGAAACCGCAATCAGGGCCGGTTCCGCCACCGTGGTCGAGAAACCGATGGCTGCGGCGAACGCATAGACCCAACCGTAATCG
>JAOUPW010000313.1 GCA_029879665.1 Rhodospirillales bacterium
CCGGCCGGCGCGGTCTTCTTGCGCATTGACCTGAGAAAATGCGACCGAGGCTATTATTATCAAGATAAGGGCAGCAAAACGAAACAGGGCTTGCTTGTGAAAGGGGTAAATTCGAAAACTCATGATTGACCTCCATCGGCACCAATTTCGATGTTCCGGATCAGATCATGGATAGTTTTACATTAAATTACCGTGCCCCAAGGGGTGTCGCACGAAATGATATTCATTAGCAGTTTAGCGCGAATGGATCCGGGTTGCGAAGCCGGATCGCATGTTCCTATCTCATTGAATCAAAAGCGCCGCCCGCGCTTAATTAATCAATAGCGCCGCCCGCCCGATGACCTCGCCTTTTTCCACCCGTTCGTGGACGGCTTCGGCTTCTTCCAGGGGGCGGATGTCGGTGACGATGGGCCAGACTTCGCCCTTGGCGACCAGGTCGAGTGCGTCGTAAATCTCGCGCCGGGTGGCGTAGCGGCTGCCCAGCAGGTCCTGTTCCTTGAGCAGCATGTCCATGGACGACACGGTAAAATCGGCTCCGGCACCGCCCAGGGTTACCAATCGGCCGTGACGGCCCAGCGCCTTGGCGCCGGCTTCCAGGGTTGTTTGCGCGGAAACGTAATCGATGGCCACGTCCACGCCTTCGCCGTTCGTCAGATCGAGCAGGGCTTCGGCGACGTTGCCCTTGGAGGCATCGACGACTTCCTGGGCACCGGCCTTGCGGCAGGCATCGAATTTGTCGGCCGCGATATCAACCGCGATGACTTTGGCCTTGGCCCAATGGCACATCATCACCTGATGGATGCCGACGCCGCCGCCGGCGCCGAAGACGGCCACCGTTTCGCCCGCCTTGACGCGGGCGCGGCTTAACACCTTATAGGGGGTGGTGATGGCATCCATGATGACGCCGATCTCGGCCGGGTTTTTCTTGTAATCGAGCGCCTCCGGAAGGCGGACGAACAGGTGCGCCGGAAGTTTGATGTATTCGGCATAGCCGCCGTCGCAGTCGCGGCCGACGTTGCCGCCGGAATTTTCGCACAAGGGTTCCAGGTTGCCGAGGCACCATTTGCAGTGGCCGCAGTTAAGGTAGTAATAGGATGTCACCCCATCGCCGACCTTAAGGCCGCTGACTCCGGTGCCGACCTCGACGATTTCAGCAGCGATTTCATGACCGATGATGCGCGGAAATTTGGCCGGCATGCGCCCGGCCTTGACGTGCTGGATGGTGAGGCCGGAACCGCAGGCATAAACCCTGGCCACCGCTTCGCCGGGACCAGGGGTAGGGTCGGGTACGTTTTCCAACACGAACGGCGTGTTCGGTCCCTTCAATACCATTGCTTTCATGGGTTTCTCCTCCCCGTTTCCATTAATCAGAAGATATAGTTGGCCGCTTTCAGCAATAAGGTCCGGTTAACGCCATCGGAATGCAGAAAAGCGGCGGCGTCGCGAATCAGTTTTTCGAAACCGACGTCCTTCATGAAACCCGACCCGCCGTGGATTTCCGAACACCCGGTGACGATTTTCCATGCCGCCTGCGAGGCCATCACTTTGGGGTACGCGCCCATGGTTTTGTCCCAATCCTGGTCCTTGTGATCGGCCGCCCAACAGGCACGGTAGATGTAGGTGCGCGTCACGTCCAGCAGCATGCGCATTTCGGCAAGGTCGGCGCGGACGCCGTCGTGTTCAATTAGCGGCTTGCCGCCCTGGACGCGGATTTTCGCCCATTCCACGGCGCGTTCGTAGGCGGCAACGGCAACGCCCAAGATGGTGGCGCCGGCATAGGCGTTGCTTTGCGGGAAGAAATCCACAAGCACCTGAAATCCTTTGCCGACCTCGCCGACCACATTTTCATCGGGAAGGAAACAGTCGGTGAAGATCAACTCGGCGTTATTGGCGGTGCGTTCGCCCATTTTGTCGTGGACACGGCCAATGGTGAAGCCTGGCGTGTCGCGGTCAACCAGGAAGCAAGTGGCGCCGTCGGCCAGACCCTTGCCCTTTTCCGTCTGCACGAACAACAGATAGATGTTGGCCCGGTTGCCGTTGGAAATGAAGTGTTTCATGCCGTTGATCTTCCAGCCGCCGTCCACTTTTTCGGCCTGGGTACGGAACGGCGCCTTAGCGTCGTTGTAGGGCAGGAAGTAGTTGGATGCGGTTTCCGGTTCGGTGATGCCGATGGCCAGTACGCTGCGGGGATTGTCCCGGAATTTCGGAATGTAGCGGGATTTTTGTTCGTCATTGAGGGCGGATTGCAGGATCTGCGCCAGTTTCAGGGTCTGCGCCATGACCACCGAGGTGCCCATGTCGGTCTTGGCCAGTTCCTCGATGACCATGGCGGAGGTCAGGGAGTCCGCGCCGATGCCGCCGTTTTCTTCGGAAAGAGTCATGGTGCGGATGCCCGCTTCGTCGGCTTTTTCGACGATTTCCCATGAGAAACAGTCTTCCGGGTTAACCTGGCGGTCCAGATCGGCGGCCACCGGGGCGACCACTTCGTCGGAAAACCGGCGCACGGTTTCAAGGATCGCTTGTTGTTCTTCGCTCAATACAAAAAAACTGCTCATGGTTGATGCTCTCTCCGCTTCTGAAACGTTCTGGATCGGCGAATATTATAACGACCAGAAAAGAGGCCGTCATGCCTTCCTTGTGCTAAAAACCTTAATATTAGTTGTTGTAATAACAAATAAATCTTCGGTTGCAAGGACGTTGTTGGCGGACCATGCTAATTCCCTTTTTCCGAGATAATCCCCATGAAAGGGTTTAGTTATATGGCTTCGCTCATTACGGCCAATGGTATCTCCATGAAGTACAGCCTCGACGGCCCTGAAGGGGCGCCGACGGTCTTGTTCAGCAACAGCCTGATGTCCAACTACACCATGTGGGATGGGCAGGTGCCGGCCCTGGGCGAAACCTACAGGGTCTTGCGCTACGATACCCGCGGCCACGGCGGCAGCGAAACGCCTCCCGGCCCATATAATTTTGACCAGTTGGCGGCGGATGCGATTGGATTGCTCAACGCGCTTGGGATCGAACGAGCGCATTTCATCGGTCTCTCCATGGGCGGCATGATCGGGCAGGTTCTGGGCGCCAAGTATCCGGAAAGACTTCTCTCCCTCGCCATCTGCGATTCCTCCAGCAACATGAACGCAAAAGAGATCTGGGACGGCCGCATCGCCATGGCGGAGCGTGACGGCATCGCGGCGATGGTCGAGCCGACCATCGAGCGCTGGTTTACGCCGGCATTCGTCGAAAAAGGATCGAAAGATCTGGATAAAATCCGCGACATGATCCGGACCACGAGTCTTGAAGGCTATATCGCCAATGCCCAGGCCATCCGGGATATGAATTTGACCGGAATCTTGCGGCAGATCACGACGCCGACGGTTGTCATCGTTGGCGAAGACGACCCCGCGACCCCGCTCGAACAATCCCGGGTCATTCACGATAATATTCAAGGGGCCAGCCTGGTGATTCTGAAGGACGCGGCGCATTTGTCCAACATCGAGCAGGCGGAAAAATTCAATGCCGCGCTGCTGGGGTTTCTTGCGAAGAATTCCTGAATTTCAGAAATGAAAAGGCCGGTCATCAGGACCGGCCCTCAAGGATGTGGTTATGTGTTCAACGGTTAAGTTGTTCCGCTTGATCAGAAGACAAGCCAACCGGCGATCACCACGAGCCCCAGGCCCAGGCCGGGAGCGACCGTATACAACATGATTTTTCTT
>JAOUPW010000251.1 GCA_029879665.1 Rhodospirillales bacterium
GTTGGGCAATGCCGGATTTCAAACCTTTCTGGATTTACTTCGGGACGGCACGTGTTGGGTCAAGTTTTCCGGATCCTACCGCATAACTGCCCGGGACGCACCGCCCTATGATGACGTGATCCCGTACGCGCAAGCCCTGATGGAGGCCAATCCGGACCGCGTCGTTTGGGGCTCGGACTGGCCGCATCCGGTCTTTTACAAGACCATGCCTAATGACGGTTATCTGCTGGACCAGCTTAGCCATTGGACCGATGACCGGGATCTCATCCGGAAAATCCTGGTCGGCAATCCGGAAAAACTCTACGGCTTCCCCCCTTATGAACCTTAAGTCGGGGTGATGCCCTCGGCCTTCATTTCCTTCAGGGCTTCGCTGGCCAAATTATGCGCTTCGACGCTGGCGGGGATGCCGCAGTAGACGCCAATCTGAATCAACGCGTCCTTCAATTCGTCCAGGGTCAGGCCATTACCGATAGCAGCGCGGAAATGCAGCTTGAATTCCGGTCCCCGGTTCAAGGCCGCCAGCATGCCCAGGTTTAGAAGGCTGCGCTGCTTGCGCTCAAGCCCGGTGCGGCCCCAGCTGCGCCCCCAGCAATATTCGGTCATGAATTCCTGGAAATCGCGGTTGAAATCGTCGGCATCGTCCAGGGCCCTCTTGACCCGCTCGGCGCCCAGAACCTCGGTCCGGATTTTGCGCCCTTTTTCCAGCATTTCGTTAGACATTTTCGATCCTCCTTCTAATCTTCGCGGGTTGTTGTTCACAGACTCAAGGCATAATATAACGCGCTGAAGTTAATGGGAATTTTTGAATTGCCCCGGGCCGTCTATGGCCATGATGGGGCAGGGAGACGGTCATGGTCAACAACATCGAAAAGATAGGTTTCATCGGTCTGGGCGTTTTGGGTTCGGCCATGGCCGGCAATCTGATTAAAAGCGGATTTAAGCTCATCGGCTACGACATCGACGCGGACAAACTGGCGGCGTTGGTCAGTGGCGGGGGAGAGGCGGCTTCAAGCCCAAAGGATGTCGCCGACAAGGCCGACGCAGTCATCCTTTGCTTGCCGACGGCGGAAGTATTGGCGGAGGTAACCGCCGGAGCTGATGGTTTGATCCACGGCGGTGCAGAGGGCCAGATCGTAATCGAATCCAGCACCTTCGCCATCGCAGATAAAGAGAAAGCCCGCGATGCCCTGGCAAGCGTGGGCAAGACGTTACTGGACTGCCCGGTAAGCGGTAACCGTATCCTTGCATTAAAGAAGCAGCTGACGTCGTTCGGTAGTGGCGACCATGAAGCCTTTGAAACCATCAAGCATGTGATCGACGGCTATGCCCACCGTTCGTTTTACATCGGTCCCTTCGGCGACGGCATGAAGATGAAGTTCTGCGGCAACATACTCAACCTGGTGCACAACAGCGCCGCCGCCGAAGTGATGGTGCTGGGTATGAAAGCGGGACTGGACCCGAAAATAATTCATCAGGTGATCAGCGGCAGCGGCTCCAGTTCGTCCATGTTCGAAGTCCGGGGCGCGCTGATGGTGGAAAACGATTACGACAAGGAAGGGATGAATTTTTCCATTCCGTTAAAAGATTCCCGCCTGATCAGCGACCACGCCGCCCGCCACTTGTGTCCGATCCCCATCTACCAGGCGGCGCTGCAACCCTATTACGCGGCGGTGGCGCAGGGCCATCACGACGAAGACCCGTCTTCGGTCTGCGCTGCCCTGGAACTGGCCGCTAACTGCGTGCGCAAAAAACCGGATTAATCGTTACGTAGGTGATCAAGTCCGTGAAGCTCACGTTTTTTGTTTTTGTTTTTGCAGTGGTCTCGTTCTCTTTTTCCGGCGGCGCGGCGGCGGAAGGCAAAATCGGTGTCGTTTTGATGCACGGCAAGGGAGGGATGACCCAGCCTTCGTCACCTGCCGGAAAACTGGCGGAACGCCTGCGGGATGCGGGAATTCTGGTCGCTATTCCGGATATGCCATGGTCCCGGCTTCGGCGGTTCGATAAAACGTACGAAGAAACCATGGCCGAAATCGACATTTATGTCGCGCAGCTTAAGGCAAAAGGCGCTGCCCGAATCGTCATCGCCGGACATAGCCTGGGCGCCAATGCCGCCCTTGGTTACGGCGCCCGGCGCGCCGGCCTCGCCGGGATCGTTGCCATGGCGCCGGGGCATTTCATCGATCATCAGGAGTTTCAGGACCGGGTCGATCATGATTACCGCAAGGCGCGGGAAAGGGTCGAAAACAGTATGGACGATGAGACCTTTCCTTACCGGGACTTCAACCAGGGAAAGGTATCCGTCCGAATAATGACGGCAAAAAACTATCTCAGTTGGTTCGATCCCAAGGGGCCGGCAGCCATGAACATGAATACCGCCAATCTGAAGCCCGGTACGCCATTGCTGTGGATTTACGGTAGGAAAGACAAGTTGCAAAAAATCAGAAATTCGCGAAGGGTTTTTGCCCGGGCCCCGGACCATCCCAAAAACGCCATCATTATTGTAGATGGCGGGCACCGGGACACCCCGCTCCGGGGGGCGAAGCGGATCATTGAATGGATCTGGGGCTTGTAGGCGGCGCGGACTCTATTTCTTATTCGCCGTGTTTTGCCACCGCGTCCACCAGAATAAAGGCGATCAGGCAGGTTTCATTGCCTTGGTTCGACCAAGCATGATTGGTGCCCCGCTGAACCACCACATCGCCGGCTTTTAACTTCACTTCACTGTCGTCCAGCAACATGGTGATTTCGCCGGACAGAATAACGGCGTAATCCACGGAATCCGTGCGGTGCATAAAGGGATGGCGGGCGTTTTCGACAATATTCGCGGCGGCGCCCATTTCCGCGAAGGCGGCCTTGCCGTCCAGAGTTTTCATAATTTCCGGGTTCTCGGGTTCAAACTCGACAATGCGGAAAATTGAACCGTTCTTTGGCGGATGGAGAACAAAGGGGCCGTCTACGGTCTCGATCGCGCCGTCGTATACGGCAGGCGTTTCCGTGCATTGCCACAGGTTGGTCAGCGTCACACCCGGCCGGCTGGGTCGTTGCAGGATATTGGTTGCCGGACCGTCCGAAATGCAGACCGCTTTTCCATTTTCGTCATGGCCGGTTACGACCCGGCGTATCTTACTTGCCATTTTATTTTCCTGGTTTGAAGTTATTAAACTGGTTTGGAATTATGAAATCGGTCTGCCCGTTGCCATGGTGTAATCCCTGAAGACCTCGGCAACACGGATACGGTAATCTTCAAACAGGCGTGTGCGGCCTTGGACCTGGGCTTTTTTGTGGCTGGCTAGGGCGTACCAGGATTCCACCGCCTCGCGATCGCGCCATACGGAATAGGACAGGAACTTTCCTTTCTCCTGAACGCTTTCAAACCGTTCAATGGAAATAAAGCCATCAATCTTGGAAAGGTCTTCGCGAAGGGTGCCGGCGATTTCGAAATATTCATCGGCTTTCCCTGCCCTGGGCGTAACTTCGAAAATAACAACGATCATGTCTTTATCCCCCGGTCAGCGCATTTTCACCACCACCTTGATGGCGTCCTCAACCCGGTCGCGGGCATAGCGGATGGCGGTGGGAACGTCACTCATGGGAAAGGTGTGGGTGTGAATGATAGCGGGGTCGAACTTGCCCTGGGCAAGCAGGGCGGCGGCACGCAGGGTCGCGCTCTGTCCTTCGGCGCGGATACCGTAAACATAGATGTTGTTGGCGACCATATGCTGGGCATCCACCAGCACCGGTTCGTGGGCGAAGGCGGCGAGGCAGACGCGCCCGCCCCGGGTGACCATGTGGACGGCATCGTCGAATCCAGATTTCGCGCCCGAACATTCCAGCGCCAGATCGGCGCCGCCGTTGGTAATCCTGTGCACGGCCTCGACCGGATTTTCCTTGGACGCGTTGACGCCGAAATCGGCGCCCAGGGATTTTCCCATCTCCAGCCGATCGTCGCGGATATCGGTGATGATGACCGGCCCCGCGCCAAGCACCTTGGCCACCGCGCAGGCCATGAGGCCGATGGCGCCGGCGCCGGTGATGACCACGCTTTCCCCGGCAATCAAGCCGCCAAGCACATCAAGCCCGTAGATGGCGGTGCCGGCAGTGACGATCAGGGTTGCCTGTTCATCGGAAATACTGTCGGGGATGGGGGCGATGGTATTGATGTGGTTGACGGCATATTCGGCGAAGCCGCCGTCGGTGGTGAAGCCGTTGGCACGATGGCCCTTGGAATGGAAGCCGTAGT
>JAOUPW010000252.1 GCA_029879665.1 Rhodospirillales bacterium
CGCTCCGGGCCGAGGATGAAAAAGCATTTGTTTCAAACAAGTAAAAAATGTTTCATTTTGTTGCATATCCCATATAGGGAGAGGTAACATTCCCCGGCATCCAGTTTGAGGTGCGAGATGTAACCTGTGAGCACCCGATCCATGACCGTTGATCAAAGGCCCGTCGATTTTTCTGCGCTCAGTGAGTCGATGACAGACACTTTTCCATCCCTGAGCCCGCAATTGCAGATTGCCGCCCGCCACGCGCTTGACCGGCCCGATGATGTCGCCTTGATGTCCATGCGAAGTCTCGCCGCCAGCGCCGGCGTTCATCCCTCGACCATGGTGCGGCTGGCGCGCATTTACGGTTATGACAGTTACACTGATTTTCGCGAAATGTTTCAATTGCGCCTCAGGGATCGTCCCGCGGGATATTTGGCGCGGGCAAAGGATTTGCAAGCACGCGGCGCCGAAGGGGGCAAAGCGGAACTGCTAATGGAGGTTTTGTCTTCGAATTCGAATAATCTTCGCAACACCTTTGAAGGAAATGACACCAGGCAGTTCATCGCCTGCGCCCGGGCCCTGAGCAAGGCCCGGAAAATTTATGTCGTCGGGTTGCGAAGTGTTTATCCGGTTTCTTTCTTTTTTTATTATTCCTGTCACATGTTCCGCGGTAACGCCGTTCTTCTGGAAGGCCCCGGCGGAACCTTTGCCGATAATCTGCGGGAATTCGGCCCTCAAGACGTTATTTTCGCGATCAGTTTCGAGCCTTATACCTATGAAACCGTGCGCGCGGTTGAGTATGCGAAAGATCGTGGCGGCAAAGCGGTTGTCCTGACCGACAGTCCGGTCTCGCCGTTGGCAAAAAATGCCGATCATATGTTGATCATTCGTAATGAAAGTCCTTCTTTTTACCACTCCATTTCGGCTGCGATGGCGACGGCGGAAGCATTGATCAGTCTTTTGGTCGCTGAAGGCGGAGATGAGGCTCTTGCTTCCATCGAGGAAAGCGAAAAACAGTTGGGAAGCTTCGATGCTTACTGGCATTTGAAAAAACCTTCGAAAGGCCAAAAGGTCAATTCACCCCGGAAAAAAACGTAGTCCATATGACCCATATTCTCCATCGCCAGATCAAAACCTCCCTGCCGGTCGCCGTCGGCGGCGACGGTGTTTACATCTTCGATAGCAAGGGTAAGCGTTATATCGATGCTTCCGGGGGCGCCGCCGTATCCTGTCTGGGTCACAATGATCCTGTGGTCCGCCAAGCGATCAAGGATCAGCTTGATAAACTGGAATACGCCCATACAAGTTTTTTTACATCCGAACCCGCCGAGGCCCTGGCCGATGACCTGATCGGAAACGCGCCGGACGGAATCGGTTGGGTGTACTTCGTTTCCGGCGGGTCCGAGGCCGTCGAGGCGGCCTTAAAAATGGCCCGGCAGTATTTCGTGGAAATCGGCCAGCCGCAAAGATCGCGCTTCATCGCCCGACGGCAAAGTTATCACGGCAACACGCTTGGCGCTTTGTCGGTGGGTGGAAACGTGCGCCGGCGCGTTCTTTATGAACCCCTGCTGATGGAAAATTCCCTTATTTCGCCCTGTTATGCCTATCGCGGACGCCGGGACGAAGAAACGGAAGAAGACTATGGCCGCCGGGTCGCCGATGAGCTTGAGACCGAGATTCTCAACATCGGGCCGGACAAGGTCGCCGCCTTTATCGCGGAAACCGTTTCCGGGGCGACCCTGGGGGCGGTTCCGGCGGTCAGGGGTTATTTCAAGCGGATCCGGGAAATCTGCGACAAATACGGGGTGTTGCTGATCCTGGATGAAGTGATGAGCGGCATGGGCCGGACCGGAACCCTTCATGCCTGCGAACAGGAAGGGGTGTCTCCCGACTTTCTGACCCTGGCCAAGGGGCTGGGCGGCGGCTATCAGCCGATCGGCGCTGTGTTGGTTGCGGGGCCCATCGTCGAATCCTTTCGCGAGGGCCGGGGCTTCTTTCAGCATGGACATACCTATATGGCCCATCCCGTCGCCTGCGCCGCGGCGCTGGCGGTGCAGCGTTCAATCCGGGAACGGGGCCTGCTGGATGAGGTGCAGCGTCTCGGAGGAATATTCCGCGAAGGCCTTTTCGAACGCCTGGGCCAGCATCCCCATATTGGCGATATCCGGGGGCGGGGGCTGTTCTGGGGCCTTGAACTGGTTGCCGACAGGGAAACCAAAACGCCGTTCGACCCCGAACTCATGCTCCATGCCCGGATCAAGAAAAATGCCATGGATAAAGGCCTGATCTGCTATCCGGACGGGGGAACCCTGGACGGGGTGCGCGGGGATCATGTTCTGTTGGCCCCGCCGTATATTGTTGATGAAGGCCAACTTGAAGAAATTATCGAAGGTATTTCCGCCGCAATCGATGCGGCCATCGATTCAGCAGCGGTAAGCTGATGTTACCGGGGCTTTAATCATTCGAGTGAGTTTTGTTCTCCGGGCGCGGATCATTTGGAATGAAATTAAATTATTGTGAATCGTTTGTTGCATCGGACGTAATTCAGGGGATAAGGTAATCCTCAAGAAACCTGTGAAATGCCTATAAACCCTTGAATTTCTTAAGGGGAACTCAAGGTACGGTGGTATTTTGCAGGGGACGGCTTTATTAAAAACCGTCATAATATAAATAGAAACGGCCTTCGTAATGGCCGTTCCGGGAGGCATATGAAGTGCTGGGATTTGGTCCCCAATCTCATGGGTCCATTCATGCGGACGGACCGGCGGAATGCCGGAACGGCTGTGCTCGGTTTTCAAACCTTTTCACGCATGGTTTTTCCCGCCGGGCAGCCGCGACATCCGCGTCAGCCCAGCCGTAGCCACGCGGGAATGCCACCAGTCCATACATTTTCGACAAAATAGGGAGTATTTAGAACCATGAGAAAACTAGCCTTAACCGCTTTCGCCCTGGCCTTTGCCGGCAGCATGTTCGCTGCCGCCGGGGATGCCTCGGCCCAAAGCAAAAAACGCTTTATCGCCATCGGCACCGGCGGGCCGACCGGTGTTTACTTCGCCACCGGTAACGCCATTTGCCGTCTGGTCCACAAGGAGGCCGCAGAAGGCCGCAAATCCGGCCGCAAGCACGGCATCCGCTGTTCGGCTCCGTCCACCGGCGGGTCCACTTACAACATCGGCCAGATCCGGGAAGGCGAACTTGATTTTGGCGTCGCCCAGTCCGACTGGCAGTATCACGCCTTCAACGGAACCAGCAAGTTCGAGGGGAAAAAATTCGGCAAGTTGCGCGCCGTGTTCTCCGTTCATCCGGAACCCTTCCAGATCATCGTCGGCAAGGATTCCGGCATCAACACCTGGGCCGATCTCAAAGGTAAACGGGTCAACATCGGCAACCCCGGTTCCGGTCAGCGGGGCACCATGGAAGTCCTGATGAAAGCCCACGGCACCAAGACCTCCGACTTCAAGGCGGCGACCGAATTGACCTCGACCGAACAGTCGAAGGCGTTGTGTGACGGCAAGATCGACGCTTACGGCTACACCGTCGGTGTTCCCAATGCCGGTGTTTCCGTGGCGACGGACGGCTGCGGTGCGCGCATCATCAACCTCAACAGCAGCGTTGAAAAGAAGCTGGTTTCCGATAATCCCTTCTATGCCTTTGCCACCATTCCCAAGGGCACCTACAAGACCACCACCTCGGACGTCACCACCTTCGGCGTCATGGCCACCTTCGTCACCAGCGCGGATGTTCCCGAAGATGTGGTCTATGAAGTCACCCGCGCGGTGATGGAAAACATCGAAGACTTCCGCAAATTGCATCCCGCTTTCGTCAATCTTGATCCCAAGAAAATGATGACGGACGGCAATTCGGCGACCCTGCATTCGGGCGCCGTCAAATACTACAAAGAAAAAGGAATGATGTAAGCTTCCTGCAGGCCGGCGATTTCCGGGAACGGGGATCGCCGGCCGCCTTTATTTTTTTTTGTTCGGTGCAATTCGAGGCTGAGGGGTTGGGGCATGACGGAAACGCAGGCGCCGACAGACCAAGACACACTAGACGAAGAAGCCCGGAAAAAACTCGAGGAAATCGACTATTCCGGGCACAAGCATGGCCATAAAACCGCTATTTTTGTCGGCTTGATCGCCTTTTCATGGTCCGTATTCCAGCTTTGGATTGCATCTCCCCTTGATTCTTCGTTGTGGCTGGTGGCCATGCAGAAGCGGGGCATCCATCTGGCATTTGGTTTTCTTCTTTGTTTCC
>JAOUPW010000253.1 GCA_029879665.1 Rhodospirillales bacterium
CACCCGCTCTTCGGTATCGGCGCCCTTTTCATGGCCCATAACCACCACCGAATGTCCGCGAAACCGGCCGAGGCCGCCGACGATGGCGGGATCATCGCCGAAGGCGCGGTCGCCGGCCAGCGGCGTGAAATCCTCGATCAGGGCACCGATGTAATCCAGCGCATGTGGACGGTCGGAGTGGCGCGCAACCAGGGTCTTTTCCCACGGGCTGAGCTTGGAATAAATCTGCCGGAGCAGTCTATCGACCTTGCCCTGAAGCTTGGTCACCTCTTCGGCAATATTGATTTCGCCGCTGTCCACCAGATGGCGGAGCTCCTCGATCTTGCCTTCAAGTTCGGCTATGGGTTTTTCGAATTCCAGAAAATTATGCATGGCGTTTCGTATCACAGAGCCCCCGCCAAGGCGACGGTTTTTCGTATTTTTTCAAGAACATTGGGGGCCGGCCATTCGTCCGGCCTCTCGGGAAAAGGGCTAATTCGCGACCGGAATCCGGATCGTCGCCCTGGCGCCGCTTGCAAAATAAAGGGTTAGGGGAAAGGTTGCCCCTTTCACCAGAGGCTCTTTCAGCCCGGTCAGGCGCACGTGGAGGCCGCCGGGCCGGAACAGCAAGGTACCGCCCGGCGGGATGGCAATGGCATCAAGGAGGTGCTGTTTTTCAATCCCGTCGGCATTCGAAGACCGATAGAGCCTGGCGTAGGTCGCCACCGGTGTCGCCGCGTCCAGCAATCGGCCCCCTTTCGATCCTTCGTCCGCAAGGGTCATGTAGACCGCGACGGACCCGTCCGAGGACCGTGCCCAGGGATATCCGACATGGATATTTCCCGGTTCGGGAATCGTTCCCGCCTGAACGGCGACCAACGATCCAACCAATAGAAGAACTCCGAAAACCGCCCGACGAACCAAAGACCTAATCATATGAGAATTTTCCTGCGCCGTTTTCACTCATTTCCTCATAAAGAGAACGGCGCAACCTGACAACTTATTGTCCAACTGCCTATAATAAAGGGAATATTTCAGCTCATGTTCGCCCGCGTTCCTGGGAAAGCGGATGCGATTCGCTAACCAGCCCCTTCAGCCGCTCTTCCAGCACGTGGGTATAGATCTGCGTCGTCGATATATCCGCGTGACCGAGAAGCTGTTGCAACGAGCGTAAATCAGCCCCATTGGCGAGCAAATGGCTGGCGAAGGAGTGGCGCAGCACATGAGGCGACACCCGCTTCCGGTCCAATCCGGCTTCATCAGCCAGTTCCTTGATCAACTGGGCGAACCGAGCCCGGGTCAGATGGCCGGCACGGGCGCGGGAGGGAAACATAAACGGAGAATTCTTGGTGTTTTTCGCAAAATACCTGTTTCGCACTTCCATGTAGGCGGCAAGCGCCAACGCCCCCGGTTCACCCAGGGGAACCATGCGCTCGCGGCCGCCCTTGCCGCGCACAATCAGCAGACGCCCGTCACGGGACAGCGCCGTTAACGGCAGCCCGACCAATTCGGACACCCGGAGCCCGGTGGCATACAGGACCTCCATCATCGCCATCAGTCGGCGGCCTTCGGCGCCCGACCGGCGTTCCGCAGCCACCAGCAGGCATTCAACTTCTTCCTCACTCAGATATTTGGGAATGGCGAGCCCCTGCCGGGGGCTGTCGATGGCCGAAGTCGGATCATCATCGCGCAGTCGCTCAGCGTGGAGAAAGCGAAAGAACTGGCGCAAGGCCGAAAGCCGCCGGGCGGTGGTCCTTGCGGTGATGCCGGCGCCGTGCAGTTTTTCCAGGTATTTGCGGATATCGTCGGCATTGGCCTCTTCCGGATCGCGGCGACGGGATTTGAGAAAGGCCGCAAAATCAGAAAGATCGCGGCGGTAGGCCTCGATGGTATTGGGTGCCGAGCCGCGCTCGGCCGCCAGCATTTCCAGAAATGTATCTATCTGACGGGAGTCCATCAACTTTGCCAATCTGGGCCCCCCGGCCTATTCACGCTTTCACAAGCCGGACGCCAACGCAGCTTCCACCGCCAAGGCACGGGCTTCTTGCTCAAGGCCGACGGAAAACAGGACATTGATGATCCGGCTGAGAACCATGGGGTTGGCCCCGGTCGGCCCACCTTCACCCAATATCAGCATAGAGAGAAGAACCGTCTCGCCGAGGCGTCCGGCATTGGCGGCGGCGGACATCTGAAAAAGAAAAGACGGATGCGGGGTCACACTGGTTTCCCGTTCCGGACCTTCCAGCAGTTCAAACCACATATGTTCCGGCACATCTTCACCAATTCCCGAGAACAGGCTATAGAGCAATTCCGCATTTTCCCGGGCGTTCTTTTTTTCTTTCGAAACACTCCACCAGTCTTCGAACCGGGTCGGCGACCAGTCTTTTTCTTCGAGCGCATTTCCCAAACGCAGGATCGGAGTCAGGGATTTAAGTTCCGCGGCAGCGCCGGTGTCGAACAGCGCGCTTGCGCGCAAGATATTCAGCCAGGCCGCCGCAGCTTCGTATTGACCGCTGATCATCAGGGCCCGAACGGCTTCCGGCGCAAACCAGGAGACTTCCGGTCCGGGGTTTACCGATTTCAGGATTTGCATGAAGGCGCGGACTACGGGGCCATACCGGCCACCGGAGCGGCCAAGTTCCAGAGCCTTGATCAGGGCTTCGGCCTGGGCCGTGGCTACTGTCTGATCAAGAGCCGTACGGTAGAGAAGAGCGCGGCTCATGGGACCGCGAAGCTTTTCCGCCCGGGCAAGAGGGCTGGCCAGATCTTCGTCGGAAAAGGAAACGCTGGCGTAAAGCTGGCGCAGGGTATCAACGGACAACGAACCGACCGCCTCCGCCCTTTCCGCCGCTTCAAGCCGGAGTTCGATGGGCGCATTTGGGCTGATTGCAATGGTGCGCAGTATCGCCGGTCGGTTGGAAGAGATTATATCCGCCGGCAGCTTGGCTTTCGATGCACGAGCCACCGCCAGATGCAGCGGGCTGGGCTCTTTAAGACTTTCAATGATCGGGGTTTCTCCGGACGTTAGGCTGTCCAGCAGAGAAAAGTAAACGGGATCATTGCCTCCCAGTTCGCGAAGCAGATTAAGGCCCAGGGCCGCTTTCTGGTTTTCCCCTGCCAGAGCCTGACAGAAAATAAATGCCTTACGCCAGAACTGGATTTCGGAAGTCTTGACCTGCGCAGCGGCCAACGCACAAGCGCGGGCGTTGTCATTAACGAGAAAACGGGAATTAAGGACTCAATCTCATTCCTGCCGGGAACGGCCTTGATCAGCCCGGAAACTCCGTCGAGATCCCCCATCTCCGACAAAAGACGGACGCGAAGCGCGACCAGAGCGCCCTGTTCAGCCTTCCCTTCCGGAATGGCGGCGATGGACAGTAAAAGCCGCCGGATCAGTCCGCGCATGGCCGCCGATGTGGTGTGCACGGGAATCTTCGGCAATAGCCCGTCAACCAGGGCGCGGCTGGTTCCTTTCCACATATTCGGGCCGAATCCGCCTTGAACGACGGTCAGGGTGCCGGCCGTATCCATATCAATGGATTTCAAGCTGTTCACCTCGATGCCCGTATCGGTGGGCTGGGGCGCGGCCAAGGCCGAAGGCGCCTGAGATGCTTCAGGGGGCGCCACCGGCGCGACAGGCTCCAGTTTCTGCGGCTCCAAGCGGACGGGGCCCCGAGGAGGCTCCTGTGCGTATCCCGCTCCCGCAAAGGTCGAAACCAACAGACCCGTCACGAGAAGAAAAGCGAAAACCCGAGATTGACCAGGAAACAGCCCCGGAAACGGCAAGGAAAAAAAACTAACGCGGGAAACGTTCATCAGGAATAACTTTCTCGACCTTAGCAACCGGGGCAGGAATATCCCAGGTCGCAACGAAAAAAACGCCCCCGACGACCAAAACGGCCAGAAAGAGCATAACGATACGGGATACACGTTTCATATAGGTTCCTTGCTTCCGAAAAACTATCTTCGTTACAACCGGGCTGATATGTAGATGGATACACGCTTGGACGACATATGGGAAATGATATGCTAAGTTCCGACTATGGCTATTTTTCGGCAGTTTATCGGCTTCAGGGGCTATATTCAACTTTCCCCACCCGACACATCCCGCGGACGGAAAACACCCGTCGATGCCCGGTTCGAGGCTGAAGAATGATGGACCTTCCCGAGTCTATATCCGGCAACTCCATCATCCTGGTCGGACTGATGGGAGCAGGGAAATCCAGCATCGGACGCAAACTGGCCGAACGACT
>JAOUPW010000254.1 GCA_029879665.1 Rhodospirillales bacterium
AACAGAAAAGCCCCCTGACGGGGGTCTGAAGGGGTATGGCGGAGGGAGAGGGATTCGAACCCTCGATACGGTTTCCCGCATACACGCTTTCCAAGCGTGCGCCTTCAGCCACTCGGCCACCCCTCCACAATGGACGACGGTTTAATTCATCCGCGTCCGGGGCGCAACCTAACCGGGGGAGGCACCGCCTTCAATGGTTTTAAAGCTTCATTTTGCCACGCATTTAGCAACCGCCTGCGGATTTGCATCGCGCTCCCCCCGGCTCCGGGCGACGCCGAATCCCCCCAACTCATTTGTATCCTATTGTAAATAAAAAATAATATGGTCTTTGCGCGAATATTCCGCCGCCCAAACCGGTCTGGCATGAATCCTGCTTTGTTCTTCATCTGATTCGGCAAACTTAAACAGCAAGATCATTGGATGAAGCCGCATGATATCCCTGGATAGCGCAATCAAGCATGCCCCGCTGCTGATTGCCGGCAACGACCCGGCCTCTCTGGCGGTCTTCGAGAAAGCCTTTCTCGATGCCGGGTACCGCAACATCAAAACCACCTCCGATCTCAGGGAGGTCAGGCCCCTGTTCCAGCGCTGGAAATTCGATCTGGTGATCATGGATGTGTTCATGCCCGGCCTTGGCAGCTTCGACGTAATGGAAGACCTGCGGGGCCCAATCCGCGACGACGGGCTTGCGGTGATCGCGATCGTCAATTCCGAAGACCGCATCGGACGCCAGAAGCTGCTCGATCAGGGCGCCCGGGATTTCATCTCCAAGCCCTTTGACCGGGGAGAAAGCCTGGGCCGCATCAAGACCATCCTGGAAAATAAAATTCTCTTCGCGCGCCATCAGATGATGATGGAAACCGGTTCGTCGGCGGAAGCGACCTGAGGGCGGCGGCGCGGAAGAAAGTCCCGCCTACTTATCGTCGCCCATTTTCAGGGCCGAGATGAAGGCCGATTGCGGGATATCGACTTTGCCGAATTGGCGCATCTTCTTCTTCCCCTTCTTCTGCTTGTCGAGAAGTTTGCGTTTGCGCGAAACGTCGCCGCCGTAGCATTTCGCGGTTACGTCCTTGCGCATGGCGGAAATGGTTTCCCGCGCCACCACTTTGCCGCCGATGGCCGCCTGGATGGGAATTTTGAACAACTGGCGCGGGATCAGGTCTTTGAGCCGTTCGCACACGGCGCGGCCGCGCGTTTCCGCCTGGCTGGCGTGGCAGATGAAGGAAAGCGCGTCCACCGGTTCGGCGTTGACCAGGATCGCCACCTTGACCAGATTGCTTTCGGCGTAGCCGTCCATTTCATAATCGAAACTGGCGTATCCGCGGCTGATGGATTTCAGCCGGTCGTAAAAATCGAAGACCACTTCGTTCAAGGGCAGACGGTAGATGGCCATCGCCCGGTTGCCGACATAGGTGAGCTCGATCTGGGTGCCGCGCCGTTCCGTGCACAGCCCCAGAACCGAGCCCAGGAATTCGTCCGGCACCATGATCGTCGCCTTGATCCAGGGCTCGTCGATGCTGGCGATTTTCACCGGGTCCGGCATGTCGGCGGGATTGTGCAAATCGAGATCGGTGCCGTCGGCCAGATGCACCTTGTAGGCGACCGACGGCGCGGTGGTGATGAGATCCAGATCGAATTCCCGTTCCAGGCGTTCCTGCACGATTTCCAGATGCAACAGCCCGAGGAATCCGCAGCGGTAGCCGAGCCCCAGGGCGAGGGAATTTTCCGGTTCGTACTGGAAACTGGAATCGTTGAGGCGCAGTTTGGCCAGGCTGTCGCGCAGGTCTTCGAAATCGTTGGCGTCGGCGGGAAAAAGCGAACAGAACACCACCGGCACCGAAGGCTTGAAGCCGGGCAGCGCCGTCGCCGCTTGGCGCTTTTCCTCGGTGATGGTGTCGCCGACGTTGGTGTCGGCGACGGTTTTGATGGAAGCGGTGATGTAGCCCATCTCACCGGGGCCCAGTTCGTCGACCCGCGACGCCTTGGGCAGGAAGACGCCCACCTGTTCCACCTGATGGGTGGTGCCGGCGGCCATCATGCGGACCTTCATGCCTTTTTTCAGCACCCCGTCATACACCCGCACCAGGATCATGACGCCGAGATAGGAATCGTACCAGCTGTCCACCAGCAGCGCCTTCAGGGGCGCGTCCCGGTCGCCGGTGGGCGCCGGCAGGCGGGTGACCAGGGCTTCGAGCACGGCATCGACGCCTTTGCCGGTCTTCGCCGATATCTCCAGCGCATCGGAAGTATCCAGGCCGATCACATCCTCGATCTGGCTCTTGATGCGCTCGGGCTCGGATGCCGGCAGATCGATCTTGTTGAGCACGGGAACGATTTCGTGGTCGTTGCCCAGGGCCAGATAGACGTTGGCCAGGGTCTGGGCCTCGACTCCCTGGGTCGCGTCGACCACCAGCAGCGAACCTTCGCAGGCGGCGAGGCTGCGGCTGACTTCGTAGGCGAAATCCACGTGCCCGGGGGTGTCCATCAGGTTGAGCTGATAGGTCTCGCCATTCTTGGCGGTGTACATCAGGCGCACGGTCTGGGCCTTGATGGTGATCCCGCGCTCGCGCTCGATCTCCATGGAATCAAGCACTTGTTCCTTCATCTCGCGCTCGGCAAGGCCGCCACACATCTGGATCAGGCGGTCGGCCAGGGTCGATTTGCCGTGATCGATGTGCGCGATGATGGAAAAATTGCGGATATGATCAGGATCGCTCATGGCGGCGCTTGTATCACCCCGCCCCCGGGCCTTACAAGTCCCGGAACGCCCCGGATCAGGGCCGGGTCCAAATACCCGAAAAGGGGGGTGTGGATTCTCCGGGCCTTTTGGGGTATGACAACCGCCACATTCACCTTTCGCCCCCCCGGAACCCCTTTGGAGGACCCCCCATGAACGATGGCCCCAGCAAGGTCGAGGCATCCCACATTCTTCTCACCCACGCCGAAGGCGCCCGTCCCGCGTCTGAACGGACCAAGGACGAAGCCAAAACGGCGATGGAAGCGATCAAGGCCGAGCTTGACGGCGGCGCCGACTTCGCCGACCTGGCGAGCGAACATTCCGAATGCCCGTCGGGCCAGTCCGGCGGCAGCCTGGGCGAATTCGCCCGCAACATGATGGTCAAGGAATTCGAAGACGCGGCCTTTGCGCTCGGCGTCGGCGAAACCAGCGACATCGTCGAAACCGATTTCGGGTTTCATCTGATTCAACGCACGGGTTGAGCCCGCATAATTCAACACACAGGTTAAGCCCGCGACTGATCCTTCGCCGGGCCTAAATCTCCGGCGCCTCGATGCCGGCCTGCCGGCAGGCGGCGACCAGGGTGTTGCGCAGCAGCACGGCGATGGTCATGGGGCCGACGCCGCCGGGAACGGGCGTGATGGCGCCCGCCACACGGACCGCTTCGTCGAAATCCACGTCGCCCACCAGCCGCGTCTTGCCTTCGCCTTTTTCCGGCGCCGGAATGCGGTTGATGCCGACGTCGATCACCGCGGCGCCGGGTTTGATCCAGTCGCCCTTGACCATGCGTTCGCGCCCGATGGCGGCGACGAGGATATCGGCGCGGCGGCATTCGCCGGGCAGGTCTTCCGTTTTCGAATGCGCGATGGTGACGGTGCAGTTTTCCCGGAGCAGCAGCGCCGCCATGGGCTTGCCGACGATGTTGGACCGCCCCAGCACCAAAGCCCGCTTGCCGGCGAGATCGCCCAGTTTATCCTTGAGCAGCATCAGGCAGCCCAGCGGCGTGCAGGGCACCAGGGCGTCGGCGCCGCCGGTGGCGAGACGACCGGCATTGATCACATGAAAGCCGTCCACGTCCTTGTCCGGGCTGATGGCGTCCAGCACCCGTTCGGCGCGGATATGTCCGGGCAGCGGCAATTGCACCAGGATGCCGTGGACTTCATCGTTCTTGTTGAGGCCGCGCACCAAGGTCAGCAGCTGTTCTTCCGTGGTGTCCTCGGGCAGGCGATGCTCAAAAGAAGCCATGCCCACTTCCTTGGTCATCTTGCCCTTGTTCCGGACGTAGACCTGACTGGCCGGGTCTTCGCCGAGCAGCACCACCGCGAGGCCCGGCGTCAGGCCGTGGGCGTCCTGCACCTGATCGACGGCGTCGGCGACCCGGCGGCGCAGTTTTTCCGCGAACGCCTTGCCGTCGATGATTTCAGCCGTTTTTTCAACCATGACCGGGGCCCGTCCAAGCACTGAGTCGGTCCATTAGGCGGGCCGGGTCGCC
>JAOUPW010000255.1 GCA_029879665.1 Rhodospirillales bacterium
CGATGAACTGGCCAAGGAAATCAAAGTTTCGGAAAAACAGATCAAGGAATCTTTCGAACAACGGGCTGAAGAATTTTTCGCACCGGAACGACGGAAGTTGCAACAAATTATACTTACCGACGAAGCAGAAGCAAAAAAAGCCGAAGCCATGTTGTCGGATGGCAAACCGTTCGTGGAAGTCGCCAAGGAACTGGCGAACATGGATGAAAAATCCATTGATCTTGGCCTTATCGCCAAGGAAGAACTGTTTCCTGAATTAAAAGATGCCGTTTTTGCACTGACCGCCGGCGCCAATTCCACGCCTCTGAAAAGTCCCATCGGATGGCATATCCTGAAAGTTGTTTCCATCGAAACCGCTCGCCAACAAACCCTGGACGACGTCCGCGTCAAACTCACTCAGGACATCGCCAAGGAAATGGCTCTCGATGGTCTCTATGAACTGGCCAATAAACTTGAAGATTCTCTTGGCGGCGGAGCATCGCTTGAGGAAGCCGCCCGCTCGTTGGGGCTGCCCGTAACCCGAATTCCCTCCATTGACGGCGGTGGCCGCAATGCCGACGGACAGCCCGTCGACGGATTGCCCAAAGGCTGGGATTATCTGAACATTGCGTTTTCTACCCCTGAAGGATCCGAAAGCGCCCTGACCGAAGTCGGAAACAAGGGATATTACATTCTCCGCGTGGACAGCGTTAAGGCGCCAGCGCTGAAACCGCTGGATAAAGTCCGCTCCATTGTCGTAAATGACTGGAAAGCGGACACACGGAACAAATCTTCCGAAAAAACCGCCAAGATCCTTCTCGACCGGATCAACAAAGGCGAGGACCTTTTTAAGGTCGCAACGGAAATGAAATTAAAGGTTACCACGTCCGCCCCCTTCACCCGGTCGCCCAATTCGGCAACGGGGGATTTACCCCTGACGGTCATCGAAAGTCTTTTTAAACTGAAAGAAGGCCAAGCCACGATGGGCTCCGCCGGACAAGGCTACGTCGTCGCCCGAATGAAGGAAATCCGTTCTGCTGATCCGGCGCAGGGAAAAGAGGATTTTAAGAAATTGAAGTCCACGATCCTTCAATCCCTGCAAAACGATCTGGTGAGCCAACTGATTTCCGCGCTGCGCACACGCCATCCGGTCAGCGTCAATCAGCGTGCCATTGAGCAATTATTCTAGGCGTCAGGCCGCCCTGATCCATGAAATGCTTTCCGGAATTATCCGCCTTCAAGAAGGTATATGCTGCCGGCCGTCCGCAAGTGGTTTGGACGTCGCTGGTTGCCGATCTGGAAACTCCGGTCTCGGCAATGCTCAAGCTGGCGCATGGAAAACCCAACAGTTTTCTGCTTGAATCGGTCGAAGGCGGCGCCATCCGGGGACGATATTCGTTCATCGGCCTGAATCCGGATCTGATCTGGCAATGTTTTGGCAACCGCGCCGAAATCAACCGCCAGGCCTTGAGCGATCCGGACACATTTTCGCCCTGCCCGGTAGGTGATAAATCGGGCGCCATCGAATCCCTGCGCGCCGTTGTCAGCGAATCGCGCATAGATTTGCCGGACGGCCTGCCGCCCATGGCTTCCGGGTTGGTCGGCTATATGTCATATGACACGGTTCGTCTGGTAGAAAAAATTCCCGATGACAATCCCGACACCCTGGGCGTGCCCGACGGCATGTTTCTGAGGCCGACGGTAATCGCGGTCTTTGACAGTATTGAAGACACGGTTTCCGTAATCACACCGGTCTGGCCGGACCCGGACAAGAGCGCGGATGCCGCCTTTGAAGAAGCCCTGAAACGGTTGGGGCAAGTCGCCGATGATTTCGAACGCGGTCTTCCCGAAAGTCATAAAGTCACCGGTGAGACCGCGAAGCTTCCGATGCCGACATCCAACGTCGGCCGCGAGGGCTATCACGCCATGGTCGAAAAGGCCAAGAACTACATCCTCGCCGGCGATATCTTTCAGGTCGTGCCTTCGCAGCGGTTTGCCGTTCCCTTCGATCTTCCGCCGTTCGCCCTTTACCGGTCGTTACGACGGCTGAATCCGTCGCCGTTTCTTTTTTTCCTGGATATGGGAAAATTCTCGATCGTCGGATCAAGCCCGGAAATTCTGGTTCGCGTGCGCGACGGCAAAGTCACCATCCGGCCCATCGCAGGAACTCGTCCCCGTGGTAAAAATCCGGAAGAAGACAAGGCCCTGGCCGAGGACCTTCTCGCCGATCCGAAAGAATTAGCGGAACATTTGATGCTGCTCGACCTGGGCCGCAACGATGTCGGTCGGGTCGCCAAGGTAGGATCGGTTACGGTTACCGACCAGATGGTGATCGAGCGCTATTCCCATGTCATGCATATCGTTTCCAACGTCGAAGGCCAGTTGGACGAAAAATATGATTCCATCGGCGCCCTGATGGCTGGTTTTCCGGCAGGGACGGTTTCCGGTGCGCCCAAGGTCCGGGCCATGGAAATCATTGATGAACTGGAACCGGAACGCCGCAGCGTCTATGGCGGATGCATCGGTTATTTCGGCGCCAACGGAGAAATGGACACCTGCATTGCCCTCAGAACCGCCGTAGTCAAGAACGGAACCCTCTACGTTCAGGCCGGCGGCGGCGTGGTCGCCGACAGCGATCCGGAAGCCGAATTCCAGGAAAGTTGCAACAAGGCCCGCGCACTTATCCGCGCGGCGGAAGAAGCGGTGCGTTTCGCGTCTCAGGAAAACTGACGTTACGATTAGCCTGGGGGAAGTTTCTGGCTCTCGGCGCGGAAGCCGTAGCGGTGCACTACGGGCAGCGTCAGATAAATAAGCGATAATTCATTCATGAAATCTTTCAACTCGCTGCCCGCCGGCGGCCATTGGCCCAAGCGGTCGGCCGCGGCCCGGTCGCCTTCCAGAGCCTTAACCGCCAATAGGCCCCATTCCGTATACTCAGGGCCCGACAGGCGATCGAGAAGAAAACCGACCCGGGTCTCAAGTTCGTCCAGTTTGTCGGACCAGAATTTGGGATCGGTATTGTCTGCCAGATCCTTGACCAGGTCATCCATGTGTAATCCTCATGATGTCAAAATGTCTCCGCGACCAAATTGGTCCTTAAGATTAGTGAAAGGAACATCAAGAAAAGATACTCCTAAAACACAATGCTGCAATGCAAAATATGACCTTATTGCATACCGATAAATTGCCTATATAGACAGTAGATACATTGTTTCAGGAGTTTCTGCCATGACCGTTCATGCCCAAACAGTTCCCGTCTGCAATCATTTTGGTGATTGTTTCACGGCTTTCTTCAAAAAGGTCTTCGGCATATTCACTGCTTACGACCGCGCCCTCTACGCCCACAATACCTTCGAACGGTTGTTCAGCATGAGCGATCAGGAACTGGCGGAATTTGGGATCAAGCGCGACGACATTCCGCAGCTCATCACCCGCAAAATGGGATGGTCCAAGGAATAAGCCGTTCCATGGGCGGCACGGTCGGTCTACATAAAGCCGGCTGAGACTTTTTAAGTCCGGGTCAAACGGGACCGCCAAATTCGAAACCGGCGTTCTTGACCGCTTCTTCAATCACCGCTGCGTCCACCGTTCCTTCGACGGACACTTCTTTTTCATCCAGGTTCACCTTGATTTCGGCATTTGGCGACAAGGCCTTAATGGCCTTGGTGACCGAGTTTGCGCATCCGTCACACGTCATTCCCAGCACTCGATAGGTTGCGGACATCTTATCCTCCTATTTATTTAAATTAATCAATTAAAACAAACGGTTAACATTTATATATCTTTGGGGCCATCCTCAAACATCAACATCCATTTTCTATACTCACTTTAAGAGTTCCTATTACTGGAAGGTCAAGGCACAACCCAGGCCGATACCGCTCGGATATTCATTTTCCCATGGCATGACAAATTCAATGTAATGCCGCCCCCTTCATCCAGAATCTTGTCCACCACTTCCAGGGTGGGGTAACCCGCCGTCTCCATAGGCCTTGATAGAGACGTTGGACCTCCTTCTCTTCCGCTAGGTATTCTGTACTGTACAGGCGGTGGGGATATGCGAATCAGGGAAATCAGCGACAAAACTTCCAAGTTCAATTATCAGCTTCAATATCCTCAACAACTTCTGCTGCATTTATCTGCTCTTTTACCTCGCTGTAAAGCTTAGGGGGCTCCCGATTAATGGAAAGCTGGAACATATCCGGCCGGTTGTAGTGGCCGGAAAAATGGTGCTCCAGTTTATGCT
>JAOUPW010000256.1 GCA_029879665.1 Rhodospirillales bacterium
TTCACTCACGCGGCATTGCTGGATCAGGCTTTCGCCCATTGTCCAATATTCCCCACTGCTGCCTCCCGTAGGAGTCTGGGCCGTGTCTCAGTCCCAGTGTGGCTGATCATCCTCTCAGACCAGCTACCGATCGTCGCCTTGGTAAGCCGTTACCCTACCAACAAGCTAATCGGACGCGGGACCATCCAAGGGTGGCCGAAGCCTTTCTCCCTGAGGACGTATGCGGTATTAGCTATCGTTTCCAATAGTTATTCCCCGCCCCTGGGCAGGTTCCCACGCGTTACTCACCCGTTTGCCACTCTCCACGGGGCCGAAGCCCCGCTTCCCGTTCGACTTGCATGTGTTAAGCATGCCGCCAGCGTTCGTTCTGAGCCAGGATCAAACTCTCAAGTTAAATTCCCGACTTCAATAAAGAAGCCAGGAAAACAAGAGCCATCCTTGCACAAGCATTCGAGTTTAAACCCGATTCATACTCGGAAAATCACATGATAAATCACGCAACACTCCAGGCACGAACCAAGTCGTTTTACCGAATGCACAGACAAGAACGTTCTTAACAAGGGCAAACCCTTGCAAAACCGCCGCCTGCGCATCCCTTCCTGATCTACAATGTCCAATAACAACCACGCGGAAAAACCAATGCTTCACAGTCTCGTCGCGGGAGCGGGGTTATACGCCCGCATTTAAGGGACTGTCAAACCCTTTTCCGGGTTTATTTACAGTAGTTTTTCCACATTTCCTTTAATAATTCCATTAAACCTGACAATAGATTGATTTTATTATATATAAGATAATGATAATAAAGAGGCTTAGGGGCATTTTTCCCCGAATTTAAGCCCGTTTCAGGCTCCAGCGCTGCCCCTTTGTGAGCCCGGAAAGGATATCCTGCGCCCAAGGATTAAAAAAAGGACAATAAATTCTTAAGAATTCCATTCATATGGTTGATTTATAAACAAGAATTGTGAACGGGCTTCTTGACAGGCTGTCTGCCCGAGGACAATTTGCCGTACCCGCAGCCCTGTCCTGGGGGGTGGAAGAGCAATCGCCATAAAGGTTCGAAAGAATAATAACGTCAACGATGGGTAAAATAAACTTACTAAACCCCACGCTCCTGAAGGGACTTGCCATCCCCGTGGCCCTCGCCACGACCGTTTTTCTGTCGGCGGGTGTCATTCTTGACGATGCCGATGGGCATGGAATCGTCACGACCGATTCCCAACCGGAAAATATATCTTTTTCGCTGGCGCCGCTCTCGCTTGGTAATCCTGTGTTTGCGGCATCGTCCATGGTCCAGCACTGGCTGATGCCTAACGAATCGGCACGGGAATTATCCTTTCCAGGCATAAACGTCACCGGTCCCCTGACCCAAACCCTGACGGCTAAGCATGGTGACACCCTGGCCGGCATGCTTGTGGACGCCGGCGTATCCAATGAAGACGCCAATGTGGCGATGCAAGCCCTGGGATCGGTTTATAATTCCAGCAAAATTCGCCTGGGCCAGGAAATCAGCCTGCTGTTCGAACCCACCGTTGGCCCCGATGCCGGAGCGGACAGGTTTTACGGGCTGGGACTTGCCCCGGATTTGAATCGCGAGATCACAGTCACCCGCGATTCTGACGGCGGATTCCGAGCCCGGGAAGAAAAAAGAATCCTCCTTTCCACCATGACCGGCACGTCCGGCGAGATCACCTCCAGCCTTTATCTCGCGGGCGTCAAGGCGGGCGTGCCGCAATCGGTATTGGCTTCCATGATTCGGTCTTTTTCCTGGGACGTGGATTTTCAGCGCGATATTCGTCCCGGCGACAGGTTCGAGGTGATGTATGAAAATTTCCTCGACACCCGGGGCACGGCCGTAAAATCCGGCAAGATTGTGTTTGCCTCGCTCACCCTCAGCGGCAACCGTCTGCAAGTCTATCTGCATGAAACGCCCGAAGGTCGCCGGGAATATTTCGATGATAAGGGACAGAGCATTCAAAAAGCCCTGCTTCGCACCCCCATTGACGGCGCCCGGTTGTCTTCGGGATTCGGTCGGCGCAAACATCCCATTCTCGGCTACACCAAAATGCACCGCGGCACCGATTTCGCGGCCCCCCGCGGAACCCCAATCTATGCTGCGGGCAATGGCACAATCGAATTTTCCGGCCGCAACGGCGCTTATGGAAATTATGTGCGCATCCGTCACAACGGATCGTACGCCACGGCCTATGCCCACATGAACCGTATTGCCAAGGGCATGCGCCAGGGAACACGAGTCACACAGGGCGAAATCGTTGGATATGTAGGAACGACAGGGAGGTCAACCGGCCCCCATTTGCACTATGAAATTCTGCTGGGCGGCCGCCAGACAAATCCCATGAAGGTCAAGATGCCTTCGGGTCGCAAGCTCAAGGGTAACGAACTGAAATACTTCCTCACCGTCAAGGCTCGGATTGATCGCCAGTTCGCGACCATTGCCCGGGAAACCAATGTCGCCAGCAACCGTTAAATTTTAAGCCGCTTCTGCTTTGACGCCATTGATAATCAGATGTCCGTCGCCGGCACTGACTTTGACGGTCTCGCCATCCTGAATGCTGCCGCTGAGAATCTGACTGGCAAGCGTATTCTGCAGGCTGCGCTGGATCACCCGTTTCAAAGGCCTTGCGCCATAGACCGAATCGTATCCCTGATCGGCGAGCCAGGCACGGGCCGCCGGGTCTAGGTCAAGCTGGATCTTCCGTTCTTCCAACAGTTTCCGCAAACGGCCCAGTTGAATTTCAACGATGCCGTCCATATGCGAACGGAACAGGCGGTGAAACAGGATCACTTCATCGAGCCGGTTAAGAAACTCCGGCCGGAAGGCGGAACGCACGGCTTCCATCACTTGTCCGCGCACTTCAGCCGAATCGTGGCCCTCTTCCTGCCTCGCGAGAATGTCGCCGCCAAGATTCGAAGTCAGGATGATCAGGGCATTGCGAAAATCCACGGTACGCCCTTGGCCGTCGGTCAACCGGCCGTCATCCAAAACCTGCAGCAGAATGTTGAAGACGTCCGGATGGGCCTTTTCGATCTCGTCGAACAGGATGACCTGATAGGGCCGACGGCGAACGGCTTCGGTCAAGGCACCGCCTTCTTCGTAACCCACATAGCCTGGCGGCGCCCCGATCAGACGTGCGACGGCATGCTTTTCCATGTATTCCGACATGTCGATACGAATCATCGCCGCCTCGTCATCGAACATGAATTCGGCCAGCGCCTTGGTCAGTTCGGTCTTACCGACGCCGGTGGGGCCCAAAAACAAAAAGGATCCGATCGGCCGGTTCTGATCCTGCAGCCCGGCACGGCCACGCCGCACCGCATCGGAAACGGCCCGCAAGGCCTCCTCCTGGCCGACCACGCGAGTCCGCAAGGCTTCTTCCATGTTGAGAAGTTTTTCCCGTTCCCCCTGCAGCATCTTGTCGACCGGGATGCCGGTCCAGCGCGAAACGATTCCGGCGATGTGTTCCGAAGTCACCGCCTCTTCCAGCATCCGGTGACTTTCGGATTTTTCCGCCACGGCGAGTTTCTGTTCCAGTTCGGGGATCGTGCCGTACTGCAACTCACCGGCCTTTTCAAACCGGCCTTCGCGCATGGCCTTTTCGACCTCGAGGCGGGCGCTTTCAAGCTCTTCCTTCAACTTGGTGGCGCCGGCGAGAGCTTCTTTTTCCGCTTGCCATTCTTCGGTCAGGGCGGCGGATTTATCTTCCAGGGCAATCAATTCGTCTTCAATTTTTTCCAGTCGATCCCGCGACGCTTGGTCGTCTTCCTTCTTCAAGGCTTCCCGTTCGATCTTGAGCTGAATGACCCGCCGGTCCAGTTCGTCCACTTCCTCGGGCTTGGAATCGACCTCCATGCGCAGGCGGGAGGCCGCTTCATCCATCAGGTCTATGGCCTTATCTGGCAGGAAACGGTCGGAAATATAACGATTCGATAAGGTTGCCGCCGACACCAGCGCGCCGTCGGTAATGCGGACACCATGATGCAGTTCGTATTTCTCCTTAAGACCCCTGAGAATCGAGATGCTGTCCTCAACGGTTGGCTCGGAAATAAATACCGGCTGGAACCGCCGCGCCAGGGCGGCATCCTTTTCCACATTCTTGCGGTATTCGTTTAGGGTGGTCGCGCCGATGCAGTGAAGTTCTCCACGCGCCAAAGCCGGCTTGAGCAGATTGGAGGCATCCATGCTGCCCTCGGCGGCTCCAGCG
>JAOUPW010000257.1 GCA_029879665.1 Rhodospirillales bacterium
ATCTGCAGGCGTGGTCGGCGATATTTAGGTCATAGGCGATATAGGGGGTTTCACCGGGGCCGACCTCTTCAACGTACTTGCGGCTTTGATAGCGGACCGGAACATCCGGACGCAGGCTACCATGCACATCGCCGATTCCGTCGGCGATGTGCATGGGAATAATCTGTTCATCCAGTCCGGTCGGGTCATATTCATAGCGGTAATGCAGCTTGCCGATGGAAACCACGGGATTGCCCGCTTGTTGCAGTTTGTGGCCCCAGCCGGGGATCTTACCGTTATAGGCGATGGCATTGTCCCAGCATCCGGTTTCATGGACATACCGTCCGGTGGCGAGGCTGGCCCGGGCCGGAACACAAAGCGGAGAATTGGTGTAGGCGTTGGAAAACCTGACGCCGTCCGCCGCCAGCCTGTCCAGATTGGGTGTCTTAACCGTGGGATGGCCATAGCATCCCAGCATTTTCTTGCTGTGTTCATCGGCCATCAGGATGAGAAGATTTGTATTTTTCATAACAGGAACTCAAGCCTTCATTTGGCTGCGGTACCAATCCAGAATCTGTTCGCCGGTCCAGAGCTTCACGTCTTTTTTCTTCTGAATATGGGCGTAAAGTTCTTCCAGATAGCGAATCCGGTGCGGCGCGCCGGTGATGTAGGGATGCAGGCTGATGGCCATGATCCGGGTAATGTTTTCGCTTTCCTGGTAGAGCCGATCAAACTGATCGATGCCGCGTTTCAGGAATTCTTCCGCCGAATGATGTTGCAGCGCCATCATGGTGATGTCGTTGGTTTCCACCGTATAGGGAACGGACAGCACCGGCCCGGCGCTGGTGGCAATGTCGCAAGGTTGATCGTCGAGAACCCAGTCAGCGACGTATTCGATGCCTTCTTCCGCCAGAAGGTCGATGGTCTCGAAGGTTTCCGTCAGGCCCGGGCTTTCCCAGCCCCGGGGCGCCTTGCCGGTAAAGCCCTTAATGGCATCAACGGTTTTCTTGATTGCCTCGCGCTGGTCGTCAAGCCGGTGCATGGGTCCCTGAATGAAGCCATGCCCCATGAATTCCCATCCTGCCTTCAGTCCCGCTTCCGCCACCCGGGGATAATTTTCAATGACGATGCCGTTAATCGCCAGGGTCGGGACAATTCCAAATTTTTGTAAACATTCAAAAAAACGCCAGAAGCCCACTCGCATACCGTATTCATGCCAAGCCCAGTTGGGCAGATCCGGTTGTAGCGGTTGTCCCATTGGCGGCGACAGTACTTGCCGCGGCATGGGATTATGAATATCCCACTCCTCGACGTTGACGATGGTCCAGACCGCCATGCGAGCGCCGTCAGGAAGTTGCAACGCCGGGCGGTCGACAATGGCGCTATAGGGAACTCGATCCTTGGGTATTTTCATCTTTGATCCTTAAGCTTGAGTATTATTGAAACGGGTATATGCGGTTTTTCATATGAACTTCGTTGACGGCATCATTCAGGGAGGTTAATTCTATTTTGAAACCTGGGTTCAAGAGGTGCAACGGGCACGCGAAGTCCGGCAATTAATAAGCATAAACTCGAATTTACCATAACTTGTTGAAATAACTAATAATATATTTGGAGGTGTTAGTGTCATGGCGGGGCCGAAGAAAAAAATTACGGCGATTAAAGGTGGCCAACTCATTGATGGCAATGGTGGGGCGGTGGTCAAAAACCCGGTGATCCTAATCCAGGACGACCGGATCAAGGAGATCGGTCCGGCTTCCAAAGTCAAAATTCCCCAGGGCGCTGAAGTCATTGACGTCAAAGGCCATACTCTGATGCCGGGAATGATGGACCTCCATATCCATCTATGCATGTTCAACAATCTGACCTTCAAAAATTACCGCGTCGCCCAGTGGGAAGTCACGCCGGAATTGCAACAGCTGTATGCCCTGTTCCATGGGCAGCTCTGCCTGGAAATGGGATTCACCACTTTGCGCGATCTCGGCTTTATCACCTCGCGCGGTCTGGTCACCGACGAAATGTGCGCCGTCCGGGATGCCATCAATGCCCGCATCTTCGAAGGCCCGCGATTGGTAATTGGCGCCTTCACGGTTGCGACCGGTTCTCACCTGGACCTCATCAACCCGCGCGCGGTGCAAAGGACCGGGTTCGTCACCGCAGACGGTCCGGACGAGTTGCGCAAGCTGGCGCGCACCAACCTGTTAAAGGGGTGCGATGTCATCAAAACCTGCGCTTCCGGCGGCGGCGGCACCGACAAGGAAGAGCCCGACATCCGCAATCATACGCCGGAAGAACTATTCGCCATCGCGGACGAAGCACACATGAACCACAAGCGTTGCGCCATTCACTGCTTCACCCCCGAAGCGCAGCGAGTCGCTATGAAGGCCGGTGCCGATACCCTGGAACACATGGTTTTCCACGAAGACGAAACAATTGCCGAAATAGCCGAAAAACAAATTCCGGTAACCCCGACCCTGGCGCATCGCACTGATCATGCCATTGATATTCGCCGGGAAATGGGGACCGCAGAATTTATTCTCAAGAAGATGAAAGCCATCCAGCCCTATTGTTTTGAAACCTTGCAGAAGATGTATGCGGCCGGAGTCAAAATCGCCATGGGCACCGACATGGGGTATGAGCCGGACATGGGCAGCAACGCCTATGAGCTGGAACTCTACGTCGGTCTTGGCATGAAACCCATGGATGCGATCATGACCGCAACCAAAAACGCCGCCGAAGCCCTGGGCATGCAAAAAGACATCGGCACCCTTGAAAAAGGCAAACTGGCGGACGTGGTGGTGGTGGATGGAGATCCCCTGCGCAACATCAAGATCTTGCAAAAACGGGAAAAAATAGCCATGGTCTTCAAGGACGGCCGGGTAATGGTCGACCGCAGGCCGGGCAAGGATGTGCGCGTGATTCAGGCTGATTACCGGTCCTGGGATATCATCGACAAATAATAAAGAGTTTATCCGGAGCCCAATCGCCGCAGTGATCACTGATCTCTGGTTTTATTTTCTTGCCGTTCCCTCGGTATTGGTGATCGGGATTTCCAAGGGTGGGTTTGGCGCCTCCCTTGGCATTTTCGGTGTCGCCCTGATGTCCCTGTCGGTGTTGCCGATGACGGCGGCGGCAATATTGCTGCCGCTCATGTGTGTGATGGATATCCTTAGTTTCTGGGCCTATCGCCGGAAATGGTCCCGGTCCAACATGCGGATCCTGATCCCGGCGGCACTCGCCGGAATTGTTTTGGGGGCGCTCACTTTCCGCTACATGAACCCCGCCATTATCCGTATCCTGGTCGGGTTCATCGGCACCGGATTTTCCCTCAGCTATTTCTTCCGTGGACAATATGCGTCCAAGCCCCAGGAAGCCAACGTCGTGAGGGGAAATTTCTGGGGGCTGATCTCCGGATTTACCAGTTTCGTGTCCCTTTCCGGCGGTCCACCGTTGAGTGTCTATTTATTGCCGCAGAAGCTGGACAAGAGTCTCTACGTCGGGACTACCGTGGTCTATTTTTTCATTCTCAATTACGCAAAGATCATTCCTTTTGCCCTGCTCGGCCAATTCAGCACTGAAAATCTGACCACCTCTCTAGTGCTCAGCCCCCTGGTGCCGGCCGGCGTCGGCTTGGGCCTGTGGTTGCATAAACGGGTCGACGCCAGTCTGTTTCTCAAGATCTGCGCCGGCTTGATTTTTATGGTCAGCGTGCGGCTGTTGTATGACGGGTTCAGCAAAATCCTGTGAGGCACGGGAGGTTTATTTGCGAAAGTTGACGCCGGATTCCTCCAGCCAAAGCCGGGCGACGTCGATTTGATCCTTGTCGCCGCCGAATCGGTTCGCCGCGTCGGTCCAAAGATCACTGCAAGTTTCCGCCACTGGGGCGAAGGCGCCGATGGCCTTGGCCATGTCGGCGGTAATGCGGACGTCCTTGGCCAGCAGCGCCAGCGCCATGCCGGTGACATATCCGGGGTCGTTAACGTAGGGCGTAATTTTCTTTTCGATGGGATTGTTGCGACCGGTGGCGGCGGCGGTCATGGATTGCAGCATGGTCTCCGTCTGCAAACCGAATTTCCGGCCGATGGCCAGGGCTTCGACGGCGGTGATCAGGGCGCTGGCGTTGACGTAATTATTGAGCGCCTTCATGGCGTGGCCGCTGCCCAAGGGCCCGCAATGAAAAAAATCCCGGCCCATGGCATCCAGCAAGGGACGGCAACGT
>JAOUPW010000258.1 GCA_029879665.1 Rhodospirillales bacterium
TTCATCAAGCCGGAATAAGCTGGACGGTGAGTTCCTACGCTTCCGAAGCCGCCAATTTCGCATTATTCACCGGATCGCACGAACACATGCTCAAAATCGCCCGGCGTATCCGCTCGGCGGCGCAGGGACTGGGCGTAAAAAGGATTATCTTCGGCGAGTGCGGGCATGCCTGGCGCGTCGCCTACAGTTTTCTCAATACTCTGGCTGGCCCGTGGGACTTTCTCGATCCCAATTACCCGGTGCCCCAGAATATTCTCGAAGTCACCCACAGCCTGATCAAGCGCGGCGCCCTTAATCTGGACCCGTCGGCTAACGACGACATGACCCTGACCTTCCATGATTCTTGCAACATCGCCCGCGGCTCGCGCATGGGCAACAAGCCTGGTGGACAGTTCGAAATTCCGCGCGCCGTTATCAAGGCCGCCGTCAACAAGTTTATCGACATGGACCCGGAAACCATCTGCGATAAAACCTTTTGCTGCGGTGGCGGTGGCGGTTTGCTGACCGATGACTTGATCGAACTCAGAGTCAAAGGCGCCCTGCCCCGTATCGAGGCGCTGAAAGAAGTGGTCGAAAATCACGGTGTCACCCACATGGCAGCTGTCTGCGCCATTTGCAAAAGCCAGTTTACCAAGGTCATGCCTTTTTACGGGTTTCCCATGGATATGGTCGTAAGCGTTCATCAACTCATCAGCAATGCAATCCAGTTAGACACCAAGGAATAAACGTCGACTCAAGTCACATAAGGCCAGGACGAAAAGAAACAGGGGATGTGAAACCGATATCCGAATCAGTAGGGGGATAGAAAGTTGACCCGAAACCGAAGTGCTTGAAGGAATAGTATATGAAGGCGACTACCGAGACGGAGCGTAATTTCCTCCGCTACGAATCCGGAGCGAATAAGTGGGATGAGTGGACCGAGCAGATTTTTCAAGCCGGTTGGTCCCACAAATGCCCGACGTACGTCCACCGCACGCCCCCGTGCCAGGGTAGCTGCCCATCGGGCCACGATATCCGTGGCTGGTTGGCTATTGCCCGGGGTATGGAAAAGCCCCCCGTCGAAGGCATGCCTTGGCAGGAATATGCCTTTCGGCGCATGGTCGAGGCCAATCCCTTTCCCGCCACCATGGGTCGGGTCTGCCCAGCGCCCTGCGAAGACGGCTGCAACCGCAACGAGGTCGAAGATTTCGTCGGCATCAACGCGGTCGAACAATATGTCGGCGACTGGGCCATCGAACATAACCTCACCTTCCCCAAACCGGACAAGGAATCGGGCAAGAAGGTCGCCGTTATCGGCGCCGGTCCCGGCGGCCTGTCGGCGGCTTATTTTTTGCGCCTTAAGGGACACGGCGTCACCATATTCGAAACCCACGACGAGCTGGGCGGCATGATGCGTTTCGGCATCCCCGAATACCGTACGCCGCGCGCCATGCTGGATGCCGAAATCAATCGCATTATTGATATGGGGGTTGAAGTCCGCACCAAGACACGTGTCGGCACCGACATTTCCCTAGACGAAATCGAAGCGGAATTCGACGCCATTTTCTGGGGCATTGGCGCACAAGCGGGGCGCCCCCTGCCTGTACCCGGCGCCGATGCACCCAACTGCATCACCGGTGTCGAATTGTTGGAAGCCTTCAATGAAAAGATCCTGCGTTGCGTCGGTAAACGCATGGTCGTCATCGGTGGTGGCGACACCTCCATTGACGTCGCCTCGGTGGCGCGGCGCATCGGTCACATCAAAACGGCACACGAAAAGGATCACACCGACAACGTTGTTTGGGGCTACACCGCCCACGATACCGTCGGCACCGCGATGCGCGACGGCGCCGAAGTAGTGCTGACTTCGTTGTTTCCGGTGGAAGGCATGACGGCTGCGGAACGGGAACGGGAAGACGCTATTTCCGAAGGCATCGAGATCATGGGCGGCGTCATGCCGTTGGAAGTGATCAAGGACGAAGACGGAAACGCCAAAGCCATCCGTATGTGTGAATGCGAAATGGACGGCATGAGGCCGAGTCCGAAACCGGACACCGAATTTATGCTGTGGACCGATATGATCGTTTCCGCCATCGGCCAAATGGGTGAATTCGACGGCATTGAAAAGCTGAACAGCGGCAATGGCTTTATTCAAACTGACCCGCTCTACCGAATCAAAGGAACTGAAAAACACTTCGCTGGCGGCGATGTCACCCGTCCGCACCTGTTGACCACCGCCATCGGCCACGGCTCGATCGCTGCCGAAGGCATCGATCATTTTCTAAACGGTGCGCCGCTGGATAAACGCCCCAAGGTGGATGTCCATCACTTCAATCTTCTTTCTGAACTGAATCAGCGCCATTTGGAACCGACCGAATACGGTAACGCGCCGACACGTGGAACGTCTGAGAGTAAATTCGCGGTCCATAACTATGAAGACCGTTCCGGGTCTCAAATTATTCCCCATGAAGAACTGTTTCTGGGTCATTTCCCGTTCGAAGCCCGCAGCCGGCGAGAGGAAATCCGCATCAAGGCAGACGAGGTTCTTGGCAATTTCCAGGAACGCATCAAGGGACTGTCGGAAGAGGAAGCCATTCGGGAAGGCGATCGTTGCATGAGTTGCGGCATGTGCTTCGAATGCGACAACTGCGTTATCTATTGTCCGCAGGACGCCATCTTCCGGACCAAAAAGGAAGAACGCGCCGTCGGTCGCTATGTGGACACGGATTACAGTAAATGCATCGGCTGCCATATCTGCATGGATGTCTGCCCGTCGGGCTACATCAAGATGGGGTTGGGCGAATAAATATGAATAAGTCGGATCAAAAAGATACTTATCCGGCTATTTATACACCATTCATTGGTGGTATATTAGGTTTATAGAATGTTTTGAATCATTTAATTAAAACAACGACTCACTAATAAGGGGCCAGCCATGACGGATCTGACATTCCGCCGCTACAAAGACGGAGATACCGAACACGAGGAATGGTCGGAACAATTCATCATTTCCGGCGAATCCTATAAATGCCCGACCTACGTTCACCGTTCTCCGCCGTGCCAGGGAAGCTGCCCGTCGGGGCATGATATCCGGGGCTGGCTTTCCATCGTCCGCGGTCTGGACAAACCTATGGACGAAAACACAACATGGCAGGAATACGCCTTTCACCGCATGACGGAAGCCAATCCCTTCCCCGCCATCATGGGCCGGGTATGCCCGGCGCCCTGCCAGGACGGATGCAACCGCAACGAAGTTGAGGAATTCGTCGGCATCAACGCAGTGGAACAATATATCGGCGACTGGGCGCTGGAACATAAACTCACATTCGGAAAACCCGGAACGGATACCGGCAAGTCTGTTGCCATCGTAGGCGGCGGCCCGGCGGGACTGGCGGCGGCCTTTTTCCTGCGTAAACGGGGACACGCCTGCACCATCTTTGAAGAATATCCTTCTCTCGGCGGCATGATGCGCTTCGGCATTCCCGGCTACCGCACGCCTAAGGACGTGTTGGACGGAGAAATCAAGCGCATCCTCGACCTTGGCGTGGAAGTCAGGCTCAGCACCCGCGTCGGCACCGATATCACCATCGAACAGATGGAAAAGGATTTCGACGCCATCTTCTGGGGCATCGGTGCACAAACCGGAAAACCCCTGCCCATTCCCGGCGCCGAAGCCCCCAACTGCGTCGACGGCATGGCCTTTCTCCGCGCCTTCAACGAAGGTCGCCTGCAGCACCTTTCCGGACGGATTTTGGTAATCGGCGCCGGCGATACCGCCATGGACGTCGCCGCCGTAGCCCGGCGCATCGGCAACATTACAGTGAGCAGCGCCGACGATCGGCCAGAAAGCGTAATCCTGGGGCAAACCGTTCACGACATCGCCGGCATTGCGCGACGCGAAGGCGCCGACGTCTGGATCGTCTACCGCCGTCCCATTTCCAAGGCCCCGGCGACTAAACACGAACTTGATTCGGTGAAAATCGAAGGCGTGGAAATTCATGAAAGCCTGGCCCCGGTCGAAGTGGTTCTCGACGACGACGGACGCGCCAAGGCCCTGCGCGTCGTTCCCGTGGAATGGAACGGAAACGACATGAAGGTAAAAGAAGGAGAGGAATTCGAAATCGAATGCACCTTGATCGTCGGCGCCACCGGTCAGGCCGGAGATTTCACAGGTATCGAGGAAATGAACAACGGAAAGGGCTTGATGGATTCCGACAA
>JAOUPW010000259.1 GCA_029879665.1 Rhodospirillales bacterium
TGCGCCGCGTTTTTGGAATCCGCATACACCATAAAGGCCGGTCCCGCACTCAAGACCAGAATTGCGCCCATGGTGGTGGCGACAAGCAATCTGTTCGATCCTGCGGAGGGCATGCCGGCGCCCCCACGGGCCGCGGGCGACGCCGACAGAAATTGCGCTTCCTTGTCCCGGAACGTCATTCCGATGCCCAGCAGAATAACCGTCACGATGGAGAAGAACACCCAGCCATAAGTAATATGATCGACCGTTGCCGCAGTCGTGCTATCCAGCGTATGGGCCATATAGACGATACCGAAAGCCCGCACCCCGTTGGCAACAATCGGAATTGTCACGGCCAGCCCGACAAAAAAAATCCGCTTCGGCCAGGACCGGTAAAGAAGATTGGCGCAGAGAACCCCGAGCGCCGTTGTCGCCGTCAGAAACCGAAGGCCGGAACAGATTTCAGCGACCTCGAAATTGCCAACCGGAATGGTGATCATGAACCCGTCCGTGAACACCGGAACTCCCGCTTGGCGAAGAGCCGAATCAACAAATAGGGCGGTGAAGGACTGCAGGGACGGTGTCAGGAAATCGCCAAAGGGAACGGCGAACAGCATGTAGAAAAGCGGGAACGCGATCGCCGCCGCAAACCGCCATCCCATCACGGCAATGACGGCGGACTGGATGATTACCACCAGAGCGAACTGCTCGATGACCAGCGTTCCCGTGATTCTGCCGATCAGCCAGGAAAAAACAGCGCCGAAAAGAACAGCAATGCCGACAAAACTTCCGTTGGGTTTCATCGCCGCCAGAACAGAGCGCCGCTCCCACATCAAAAAAGCACAGACCGGGAGGATCAGAAAACCGTGATTGAATGACGATGATGTCATCCATTTATCGACGATGGATACTGCCGTGTTCCAGTAGAATACGAGAACGGATGCGGCGACCAGGGCGCCGAGCACGCCCGTCGCCACCCCAGCGGAGGCCGTATCGTGTTTCAGGCCGGAATCGGTTTTAAGCGACATGGCCTAATCTTCCCCGATTCGTGCCAGCACCCATAATTAAGAACTCATGAATTGTTGTTGCCGCGCCGAGTGAACCCACCACTTCCGCGCCCTACTTGCCGGGGCGAAGAATACGTCGTTATCGCAACAATCCACGACGATTCCGGCATCTATCCGCGCCCATCATCACTATTTCCGATCGGCTCCGTAGTAGTAATAGGACCCGTAGGACCCGTAGTAGTACTGGGCGTAGGGACTGGATGCGAGCAAGGTTCGGGTTTTATTTAGCACGAGCCCGATATTGGGACAGGAACTGAGCGCATCGAGCGCGCCCCTGACCGCGCCCTCGCTGGTCTTCTCGGCTTCGACGACGAAAACCACCTGGCCCACGTTGTGGGCAAGCGCCCCGCCCTCGCTGCTGGCAAGAACCGGCGAAGTATCGAAAATAATAATACGATTCGAATAACGACTGGAGATTTCCCGAATGATCTGCTCTGCACGATCGCTTGCGAGCAGTTCCGTACCCATTTCGTGCGCCCGACCGGCGGTGATAACCGACAGGTTCGGTATATTCGTCCTGAGAATCACATCCGAAACGTCGAGGGAACTGTCTTCCAGAAGATCGGCCAGACCGACCTTCCCTTCAATTCCAAGCGTTCGCGCCACGTTCGGGCGGCTCAGATCCGCGTCGATAAGGAGAACATAAAGATCCCGTTCCTTGGCGATGCTCATGGCCAGATTTACAGACGTAAAGGTTTTCCCTTCCGCCGGCAGTGCGCTGGTCACCATGATCAGATTGCCGTTCTTGACGGCGTGCTCGTCGCTGGCAAATGCTTTCAAGAGCAAGGGCCGCTTGATAACACGATATTCCTCAATGGCGCGGCTCCGCCCTCCCCGCGTAGTGATCATTCCGGAAGCTTCCAGTGCCTTGAGATCGATTTCCACATGCGGAAGCGAAGACTTTTCCAGGTGGGCTGATTTGTCCGGCGCCGGAACTTTTTTGTCCACCGCATCGGAAGCTCCCGACGGAGCGGGCTCGACCGGCGCCGCCTCGATTTCCCGGAATTCCGGGCTGGAATCATCTGTCTGCAGATCGAGCTTTTCTGCCGCCCGCTCGACAAGGGACTTTCTTTTCTTTTTATTCAGTCGGTTTGCGGCTTTTTCAATTAGGTCCATCGGACATCAACCATTTTGGTTTCATACGTTAAAATATTTTTCACCACGGCAAAAATCTACTGCAGCCTCTCAAGCAGGGCCGAGGGCAGCTTTTCCATAATGGCCGCCGAAACCTCCGGCGGTATCATGTTGGGCAACCCGACATTCCGCTCGATCACCATCAGGCTGCCATAGGATCCGAGCAGCGACACGCAAGCCAGAACAAAAAAGCCAAGTCTTAGCATTTGCCAGGATTCCTGGCGCTTTGAGCCGACGAGCATCGTGACGCTGCCGAGAACCGGAGTCGCCGTCGCCTGCATCAGTCGAAGTACGCTGAAAAAAGTGCTCTGGGCGGTTGCGAACAAACCGCCGATCCCCAGGCTGATAAACACACCAACCCCCAGTACCATGGTCAAATAGGTCGAGCGCTTAATCCCGGTGGGAATGACGGGCAATTTCGGCGGGTCGACAATCCGGAACTGGACCTTGTCGCCTTTCTCGTCGCGGCTTTGGGACAGAACGGCCGTTTCTTTCCGCTTCAGCAACTCTTCATAATTGCGCTTGACGATACCGTGATCCCGCTCCAGCCTGGCAAGCTCCGCTTCCACTTCCGGCACTTTCTTGGCCTGTTCTTCAAGCAAGATCACCTTGGATTGTTGACGGGAAATCTGCGAGTTCAACGATGCAATGCGCGCCTGCTCGCCAACCAACTGCAACTTAATGCTCTGATAGACTTCGTTCGGAACCCGTTGCTTGTCCGCCGATGAAGTGACTTTTCCGTTTCCGTCGGCCACCTGCCCTTCGGCAGGCGCCTGCATTTCTTCCTGCAGGCGTTGCCGCAGGTCCGCGAGCAGACGCCGCTGGGAGATGACATCGGGGTGCTTTTCCGTGTATTTCAACAGCAGGCTATCGAGCGAATTTTCAATTTCCATGATCCGGACATGCAGGCCGGAAGGAGGACCGCTCCCGAACCTGCTCGCGGGGGAATCGAATTCAAGATATTCGGGCGTTTCATTCAAGCGCTTTTCCAGACTGCCGGCCTTGGCCACCGCGTCCGCATGCTGATCCTTGAGCAGCGCCAGTTCATTGCTGGATTTCGTGAGATGAGCGTAAAACCCCCGGTCTCCCGGCAACAGCGTGATATTCGCCTGCTTATAGGAAGAGATTTTCTCTTCCGCTTCGTTCATCTGCTTTTCGTAGTTGTCAATCTGTTCCCCGATGAACTGCTGGGCCGCGTCCATTTCCCGCCGGCTGGTTCCCAGATTGCCTTCCACGAAGATCGTCAACAGGGATTGAACCACCTTTTGTGCGACCTGAGGGTCTTTATGGGAGAAGCTGATCGTAAACAGGTTGTTCCGTTCCGATGTGATCTTGATATTTTCCCGCATCGCGCCAATCAGTTTCTGTGATCCGATCGTGAGGCCCGTGCCAAGATTTAGATCCGCCATCTGCACGACCTTCTCCAGGTTGGGTTGGCTGACCAGCGTTTGCTGCATGATGTCCACCTGCCGCAGCATGTTGGTTTCGACCGCCAGTCCCCTGAGCAGCGGACGAAGCAGGTTTTCCGTATCCACGTAGACCCGCGTCATCGATGCGTACTTGTTCGGAATAAAGGCGACGATGGTCCACCCGATCAGGCACACCAGCCACACCACGACCAGCATAAGCCAGCGCCGGCGCCAGAAGGCCGGGATATAGGACAGCAACAAGGCAATTGTTTCGTTCATTCGGACCCGATTACCACTTTAAAACGTATTTCAAGGAAATCCCGGCAAGACGCCCCCCTGGTGGCGGTCAAGCGCGGCCAAGTATAGTTGCGTGATTTTGGATAACAAGTATGGAGAAAGGGCTAATTTTTGGGGGTCTGCCGGGGTTGGCCTCTGGGCTGGGCCCTGAATAAGGAACGTTGCCTCCGTCTACCGTGAGCCCCCCTGAAAGCTTCGAAAACCACTATATAGCTGATCCAGAGCCCCCAGAATCGGCATATTTCCCCCTTCCATGGCCTCAAAGACCCCAGGTCTAGACAGGTTTTTCAACCCCAGGTCTTAATTC
>JAOUPW010000260.1 GCA_029879665.1 Rhodospirillales bacterium
CTTCGATGCGCACCGGATGGGTTTCGGCATTGGCGAGATCCAGTTCGGGCAGGGGGTTGCGGTTCAGCGACACGGTTGCGTCCAGCGGGCTTTCGCGCAGCGGCGCTTCGTTGGAATAGGCGATATCGGCGAACACATAGGGCGAGCGCTGATAATAGTCGTCGACGATTTCCATTTTTTCGCCGGGCTTTCCCGCCGCGTCCAGGATCAGGTCGACCCGTTGCCCGGAGCCCAGGGTGACGCGGCCGCCGGGTGCGGCATGGGGTTCAACCGGCTGGCCGTCGAAAGCGATGAGGGTCGGCGCGTGCCCTTTGAAGTGGAGCGAAAAGATGCGGGCGTTGGCGGTGCTGATCAGGCGCAGGCGGATGCGTTCCCCGGCACGTACCGAAAACGTGTCGATCGGTTTGCCGTTGACGGTGATCGTATTGCCGGTGCGCCCGCCGTGGCTCAGGTGCATAGGATGGTTGAAATCATCGGCGATTGCGGCGTCCTTGGTCAGGCGCCAGTCGTCGATCACCCAGGTCAGATCCCGGTCAACCCGCGGCGGATTAGCTTCCTCGACGATCAGGGGGCCGTACAGGCCGCGCCCCACCTGTTCCGAACTAAGCACATGAGGGTGATACCAGAAGGTACCGGCGTCGGGCAGGGTGAATTCGTAGACGAAGCTTCCCCCCGGCGGCACCGGCGCCTGGGTCAGGTCCGGCACTCCGTCCATGGCGTTGGGGATGCGCAGCCCGTGCCAGTGAACGGTGGTCGGCTGTGCCAAGCCGTTGGCGAGCCGGATGCGTACGCGGTCGCCCTGGCGGGCGCGGATTTCCGGGCCCGGCACCCGGCCGTTGAAACACCAGACGTCCGTCTTCGGCCATTGTTCGCCCACCAGATTGAGAGTCGCGGGGGCGGGCGTGAGGGCGAATTCCTTTACCCCATCCGCGAACGCTGGACCGGTCGCCACGGCGGCGGTTCCGGCAAAAGCCGCGCCCCCGGCCAAGAAGGACCGGCGGGTGAGAGCAAAGTTCGGGGGGGAATCCGGGGTGGTTTTCTGCAAGATTCTAGGTTTCCTTGGTTGCGGAAAGGGACGTTAAACTTTCCAGTCGCCGGAAGGTCAATGTTTCATCCCGGAACCGTCATGTCCGGGGCCATGCATCATGTGTTCGCCTCCTTCGCCGTATCCTCGCAGCCGGTCATACAACTGCACCTGAGAGGTGGAAAGAAGGGGACGTACTTTAATATGGGCATTCAAATGCACGGCGCGAAGCTCTCCCTTGGTTCGGCCGATTTCCACCGTCGCCGCCGTCACCTGCGACGCCGTCGCCCTGCCGGTGACGAAAAGTTGATCCAAGGCGCGTTCCTTTTCCACCACCAGCCGGCCCAGCCTTTTCGCTTCCGCTTTCATCTCAGTTTCGAACGCCGCGATGCGGGTTAACTGTTCGGCGTTCAGGTCAAGTTCCGACGCCAGTTGGCGCAAATGCAGCGGCCCCGGATAGTGGTTGAGTTCCGCCGCCTTGGCATAGCCCAGGCCCCGGCCCTCCAGATGGCCCTGAACCACATCGTCCGACATGGCCTTGATGGACCGGGACTGCTGTCCGGCGTAAGGCTGGCTGGAGGTTTGCGCCGCCACAAGTGTTGCGGTCGTGGCGAGAAGGGCCAAGGTGGAAGCAAGGGCGATGGCCCGGGAGATGTGCTTTTTCATGGCTTCTGTCCTTTGCATTGGTGTCGATCCTGGTGGGAGTATGACCTCCGGACTCCACAAAAAAATATGATCCGGATCATACGCCGGAAAGAATGCGAACGATCCGCCCGTTGCGTTCAATGCGGCCGTTTTTTTCAAGCCCCGCCAAGGTCCGGTAGAAGGCTTCGTGGCTGAGGCCGATTTCTCCGGCCACCTCCCGCAGCGGCCGGTCGAATGAGACGCTGTCCGATCCGTCCTCCCGGCTCAGCAGCAGAAACTGCATCACCCGATCCCGGGCCGAGCGGATGTTGCGCAATTCCAGCCGCGATCTGAGCCCCATCACCTGGCGGGCCAGCCGGGCCATAAAACCGGTGGCGGCGTGTTTGTCGGATTTGAAGGTTTTCAGCAGCGCGTCCTTGGCATGGATGGTTACCTGGGACGCTTCGTCGGCGACGGCGTCACAATGATAGACATCGGAAAAAAGGGCGGCTTCGGCGAAGCTTTCGCCGGCGCGGGCAATATGCAGGGTCACGGTGCCACCGTCGTCCAGATGGCGGATCAGCCGGATGCGGCCCCGGGTGACGGCATAAATGTTGCGGGCGGCATCCCCTTGGCGGAACAGGGTTTCCCCCTTGTTCAGAATCTTGACGGGGGGGGTGTTTCCGGAAACAGGCAGGGCGGATTGAAGGGGTTGGGGCATTACGGCCTCGGTAATCAGAACTATGATCTGGATCATATCATGGCTTGGATTTAGCCACACCCGCCCTATTTCTTCAAGAGGCCGGGCTTGACCGAAGCGACTCGTTGCGGCCATGCGTTTCGTTGCCGATATTCCATATCGCCATGTGGAGCGCGTCTTGCCACGGTACGAATGAATTCCGGTCAAACGTTTTCAACCCGCCGGACAGTGCTCTATACTCCGCCCCTTCGTTTTTCCAATCCCTTATCGAGAGGCCGCCATGCAACTTAAAGATCCTTCCCTGTTTCGCCAGCAATGCTACATCGACGGCACCTGGGCCGACGCCGATGGCGGCGGCACGCTGGACGTCAACAATCCGGCGACCGATGAGGTGCTGGGCACGGTGCCGAAGATGGGCGCGGCCGAAACCCGGCGCGCCATCGAGGCGGCCAATGCCGCCTGGGGGCCGTGGCGGGCGAAAACCGCCAAGGAGCGGGCAAATATTCTTCGCAATTGGTTCAACCTGATGAACGACAACGCCGACGATCTGGCCACCCTGATGACCGCCGAACAGGGTAAACCCCTGGCCGAGGCCAGGGGCGAGGTGGTGTACGCGGCGTCGTTCGTCGAATGGTTCGCCGAGGAAGCCAAGCGCGTGTATGGCGACACCATCCCCCAACACGGCGCCGACAAGCGCATCGTCGTCATCAAGGAACCCATCGGGGTGGTCGCGGCGATCACGCCGTGGAACTTCCCCGCCGCCATGATCACCCGGAAATGCGCCCCGGCCCTGGCCGCCGGTTGCCCGGTGGTGATCAAACCCGCCAGCGCCACGCCTTTTTCGGCTCTGGCCTTGGCTGAGTTGGCGGAACGGGCGGGCGTTCCCAAGGGGATCGTCAACGTCATCACCGGATCGGCGTCGGAGATTGGCGGCGAGCTGACGTCCAACCCCATCGTGCGCAAGCTGTCCTTCACCGGTTCGACGGAAATCGGCAAGGAACTGATGGCGCAATGCGCCCAAACCGTGAAGAAGACCTCCATGGAACTGGGCGGCAACGCGCCGTTCATCGTCTTCGACGACGCCGATCTGGACGCGGCGGTGGCCGGCGCCATGGCCTCGAAATACCGCAACACCGGACAGACCTGCGTTTGCGCCAATCGTATCTATGTCCACGACGCCGTTTATGACGACTTCGCCGGTCGTCTTGCACAGGCGGTCTCCGGACTCGCCGTGGGCGACGGCCTCAAGGGCGCAACCCAGCAAGGCCCCCTGATCAACATGGCCGGCGTTGAAAAGGTCGAAGAACACATCGAAGACGCGGTTGCAAAGGGCGCGCGCATTGTCGCCGGCGGCAAGCGTCATGCCCTGGGCGGCACCTTCTTCGAGCCGACCATCCTGGCCGACGTTACCCAGGACATGAAAGTGGCCGTTGAGGAAACCTTCGGTCCGGTCGCGCCCCTGTTCCGTTTTAAGGACGACAAAGAAGTCATCGCAAAGGCCAACGATACCGAGTTCGGCCTCGCCGCCTATTTCTATTCCCGTGACATCGGCCGCATCTGGCGGGTGGCGGAAGCGTTGGAATACGGCATCGTCGGTATCAACGAAGGGCTTATTTCGACGGAAGTCGCACCCTTCGGCGGCATGAAGGAATCGGGCACCGGCCGAGAAGGCTCCAAGTACGGGATCGATGAGTTCGTCGAAATCAAATACCTGTGCATGGGCGGCATCGATTCTTAAATGCCTGACTTTGATTATGATCTGATCACCATTGGCGCGGGGTCCGGCGGCATCCGGGCCTCGCGCCTGTCGGCATCCCTGGGCGCGAAGGTCGCGGTGGTTG
>JAOUPW010000261.1 GCA_029879665.1 Rhodospirillales bacterium
CTCATGCCGCGTGTATATGAGGGAGACTTGAATCTTGATCACCACCCTTCCCCCCAAAGAATGGGAATTTGTCCGTAAAACGCCTTTGTTTAATGGGCTAACCGAAGATGTCGTTCAGGCATTACTGCAGGAAGCCCGAGTCATTGAATGCGAACGGGGGAGAATTCTTTTCATCAGAGATGAGCCTGCGGAACGCTTCTATATCGTTTTGGAAGGATGGGTGAAGGTTTTCCGGGATTCACCCGATGGCAAACAAATCGTGGTCGGCGTCATGAAGCCGTATGAGATTTTTGCACAGGCGGCCATGTTCAGCGGCGGTTCATATCCGGTCACCGCGGAGGTGGTATCCGAGGCCCGCGTCCTCGAAGTTCCCGCCAACGCCTTTATCGCAAAATTGCAGGAAGACATTGGACTGGCTCTTAAAATGCTGTCGTCCATGTCCCAACATCTTATCCAGATGGTGCAGCACCTTGAACAAATTCAGTGGAGATCAACTTCACACCGATTGGGAAATTTTCTGCTCGACCTTGCCGACCCTACGACATCGGGAAATGCAATCTTGCATCTTCCCTATGATAAATCCTTGATCGCCGCGCGCCTTGGCATGCAACCGGAAAGCCTTTCACGGGCCTTTGCCGATCTACGAAAAAGTGGAGTGAAATCCGCAGGCTCAAAGGTTGAGATCGAGAACCTGAATGTCCTGCGCGATTATTGCAATGAAGGTTCGGAAAAAAACTACTAAACGGTCTTCGCCGGCATTTAACTTTTCCCCCGGCGGTCAATAATGGCAATAGCAGTCCCTCTGCCGGCCGATATCCGGACATTTGGAATGATTTGATGGCTGACAATACAGGATGGCGAGACGAATTCAGTGTCGGGATCGAGGAATTTGATACCGATCACAAAAATATTTTTTCCTTTATCAAGCAGTTGGAAAATGCCTGCGACAAAGGCAAGGGGTTTGACGTGCTTGAACCCATCATGAACGCTCTTCTTGAATACACCGAAGACCATTTTACCCGCGAAGAACAAATGATGTCCCGGCTTGGCTATCCCGACATGGAAAACCATATGGATTTGCACCACGATTTACGTGAACGCGTTATGCTCTTCCGAAAACAGTTCGTTGAAGATTCGCTGGATGACGTTCTCTCTGAATTGGAATTCTTGGAGTTTTTGAGAGAATGGCTTGGCTTTCATATATTGAAAGAAGACATGTTGTATAGCGAATACTTCCGGTCGAAGGGATTGATTTAGCGGTTTATATTTGCGCTGTTCCCTCCCCTTCCTCCATTATTCCTATTTTCGATCATCGCGCACCCGCACCGCCTTTCCTTCGCTGCGGGGAATTTCCCCGGGCGCAAGAACAACCGCACGACAAGTAATCCCGATGGTTTCCTTCAACTTGCGGCGGATATTGCCGGAGATCTCGTCAAAATCGCCAACGGAAGAGTTCGCCGCCGCTTCCACCGCCACTGTCAGGTTATCAAGGGCGCCGTCTCGGGTGATGACTAATTGGTAATGAGGCGCCGTACCGGGAAGGCCCATAAGCACGCTTTCCACCTGGCTGGGATAAACGTTGACGCCGCGGATAATCAACATGTCATCGGACCGCCCGGTGACGCGCTTGAGACGCACATGGGTGCGCCCGCACAAACACGGCGCGTCGGTGAGGCGGGTGATGTCCCGGGTGCGGTAACGGATCATCGGTTGCGCCCATTTCGCCAATGTGGTGATAACCAGCTCCCCTTCTTCCTCCATGCCCCGCACTTCGCCCGTGTCCGGATCGATGATTTCGAACAGGAACAGGTCTTCCCATCCGTGCAGGCCGTCACGGGCTTCAACGCATTCACAAGCGACGCCGGGGCCAATGATTTCCGACAGGCCGTAGTTGTCTACCGCCTTGAAACCCCAGCGTTCATCCAGAGCTGCGCGCAGCCCTTCCGACCAGGGCTCGGCACCGAAAAAACCGACCGCCACCGGCAGCTTTCGCAGATCGACGCCAGCCCTATCGGCGGCTTCGGCCAGACTAAGCGCATAGGATGGGGTCGCGCACAGCACCCGGGCGCCGAAATCCCTCAATAACAGGATCTGGCGTTCGCTCATGCCGCCGGAAACGGGAACTACCGTGCAACCCAGTCGCTCTGCGCCGTAATGAACGCCAAGACCACCGGTGAACAGGCCGTAGCCGAATGCATTATGTACGATGTCGCCGGGTCGAGCGCCGGCGCATGACAGGGTCCGGGCCATTATTTCGGCCCACGCGTTCAAATCTTCCTTGGCATAGCCCACCACCGTCGGACGGCCGGTGGTGCCGGATGAAGCATGAACCCGCGCCACCTGATCGCGCGGCACGGCGAACATGCCGAAGGGATAACATGCCCTGAGGTCGTCCTTAACCGTGAAGGGAAACTTCGCAAGGTCGGACAGGGATTTCAGATCTCCTGGCAAGGCCCCGACCGCATCCCACGCTGCCTTGTAGCGGGGAACGTTGGCATAGGCATGGAAGGCGGTTTTTTGCAGTTTCTCAAGCTGCAGTTCGCGCAGTTTGTCCCGGGGCAGGGTTTCCACCTCCGGGTTGCGCAGATAGCCGTCATAAGTGCCGCCGCTCATGGCGCGGTTCCCCTTGGATCGGTTGTCTTCACTCAGTCCCACCCCGGCTGCACGCCGGGACCGCTTGTTCCGGCGCCCCGCCCGGGCGCGCGTTCGATGGCGAAGCCTTGATTGTAGGACCCCGGAATGACGATGACATATTTCATGATCCAGCCAAAGCTCACGACCAGCAGCCCCGCCAGCAGGTCCATCCCGTCGATAAAAGCGGGATAGGCCGGTCCCGCCACCAGCAACGCCAGAGGAAGCACATGGCCGGCCAACAGCACCCAGGGGTTGGCTTTCGCCATCGCCCTGAGCGTTCCTTCCGGCGCGCCCCGCGACAGGTTTCGCCGGTAGGCCATCCACGCTAGAAACCGCGCCACAATCAAAAACAACAGTTGTCCGGTGGCCACCGGCATTAGCCGCCCGAACAGATCTGGAAATACGGCGGCGGCGAGAAAAAACAGGGCCGCGCCCTCGGTCATTCCCGTCGCCACAAACAGGGGCAGGACGGATTCTTCGCGCCAGGCCGGAATACCTTTTGCTTCGGTGAGAATACGGCCCTGGGAATAAACGTAGAAAAGCCCAAGCAATGCCGCCAGAGCCGCCAATTCCTTCATGTCCCACCTTACGGCGGCGGCGGCGGTGGCAAACAACAAAACGGCGATCATGGCCTCTCGGGTCATCCACGAGGTTTGCGGATGGAAAAAAACGTTAAGCGGCGCCCGCAACGGACGGCCGGTTTCGAGAAAGACGAAAAACAACCCGAGGGCGACAAAAGCGAGGGAGGCAAGGCCCAATGGCGCGAACGGACCCCCCAGATAGCCCGCAACCCCGGCCATGACGGCGAGGCCGCCGCCGGTTCCGCCGCAAATGAAATTTCCCGCCGCCCGCCAATCCCAATGACGCTGACGCCAGGGCTGGACCCCACCTTCGACTTCAAGTCCACCCGGCACTTTTTCCATTCTCAAATCTTCCGCCTCTTCGCCGCTTGCATCCTGATAGACGTAATGGAAACCGGGATCAGTGCCGAGATCGGCGTGCATGGTGAAACTTTTCGATTTTCTGAGAAGTTTCGAGACATTGCTATCCGCATCTTCGACGTTTCCGAAATGAAGCGCGTCGGCAATGCAGGAATTGACGCAGGCCGGCGTCGCCAGCGGATCAACCCCCGGGGTCAGGCCGTGCTCCAGACCAAAGTCAATACGCTCCACGCACCAGGTGCATTTTTGCGCCACGCCAATGCGCGCCGGTTCTTCGCGGCGAATTTCATTCCGCATCTGCCTGCCTTTGCCGTAGGCAAAGATCGGGTTCTGTACCTTGAAGCGGGCCTGGTAGGGACACGCCACCGCACAATAGGCACAGCCGATACAAAGGTCGTAATCAATGGTGACAATTCCGTCCGTTCGCTGCCCGGTGGCGGTGGACGGACACACATGCATGCAGGGCGGATCGGCGCAATGCATACACCCCACCGGTACGAAGACCCGCCTGACATCGGGGTAGGTTCCGGTTTCCATGTCCAGCACTTTGCGCCACTGCACCGCCGGCGAGGTGGCGTTGACGTGCTTACACGCCGCCGTACAGGTCTGGC
>JAOUPW010000262.1 GCA_029879665.1 Rhodospirillales bacterium
CGTCTTGATGCCGATGCCGGGGACGCCGGGGATATTGTCGGTGGAATCGCCGGCGAGGGACTGCACGTCAACCACCCGGTCCGGGCCGACGCCGAATTTATCCACCACCTCGTCGGGGCCGATGACCTTGTTCTTCATGGCGTCCAGCATGGTGACCCGGTCGTCGACCAGCTGCATCAGGTCCTTGTCGCTTGAGACGATGGAAACCTCGGCGCCCTGTTCCTTGGCCAGCCGGGCGTAGGTGGCAATCAGGTCGTCGGCCTCATAGCCCGCCATTTCGACACAGGCGACATTCAGCGCGCGGGTCGCGTCGCGCACCAACGGAAACTGGGGGATTAGTTCTTCCGGCGGTTCGCCCCGGTTGGCTTTGTATTCGGGATAGATGTCGTTGCGGAAGGTTTTGCGCCCGGCATCAAAGATCACGGCAATGTGATCGGCGTCGGTATCTTCGATCAGCTTCATCAACATGGTGGTGAAACCGTAGACCGCATTGACCGGCGTGCCGTCGGGCCGGTTCATGGGCGGCAGGCCGTAAAAAGCGCGGAACAGGAAGCCCGACCCGTCGATCAGGAACACATGCCGGAAGGGAAGCTTCTTGTCGCTCAGTGGCCGACCGCCTCTTTGGCGCCCTCACTGAGCACGAACCGGCGCGAACAATAAGGACAGACGGTTTCGCCTTCCGGACCGATTTTGAGGTAAATTTTGGGGTGACCGAGGGCGCCGCCGCCATCGCAGGCGGGCGCGCGGGTATCGACATACAGAGTTTCTTCCACGTCCATGATACGCTTGGGCCTTTCGTTAAGAACGTTGACCGGACTGATCATCGGATGATACCGATTGCCGCCGGACATTCAATCACCCCGAACAATTCCGGGGTCCGCCCCCGCACTGCAGGCCCGCTTCATGCCCGAGACTTTACCCGAAAACGCCGTCGAAACGGTCAACCTTTGCAAGACCTACGCCGCTTCCGGCCAGGAGCCGGCGAAGGAAGCGCTCCGGAATGTCTCTCTCAACATTCCGCGCGGTTCCTTTTTCGGCCTGCTGGGACCCAACGGCGCCGGCAAATCGACCCTGATCAATATTCTCGCCGGGCTGGTGATCCGCACCTCGGGCGAGGCCCGCATCTGGGGCCATGACATCGAACGGAACATGCGCGCCGCCCGCCGGGCCATCGGCATCGTGCCCCAGGAATTGAACCTGGACCCCTATTTCACGCCGCGCGAACTGCTGGAATTGCAGGCCGGGCTTTACGGCGTGCCCAAATCCCAGCGCCGCACCGACGAGGTGCTGGCGGTGGTCGGGCTTTCCAAGCAGGCGGATTCCTATGCGCGGTCCCTTTCCGGCGGCATGCGCCGGCGCCTGTTGGTCGCCAAGGCCATGGTCCATTCGCCGCCGGTGTTGGTGCTGGACGAACCCACCGCCGGAGTCGATGTCGACCTGCGCCGCCAGTTGTGGAGCCAGGTGCGCGAGATGAACGCCCGCGGCACCACCATCCTGTTGACCACCCATTACCTGGAAGAAGCCGAGGAATTGTGCGACCACATCGCCATCATCAACGGCGGCCGCCTGATCGCGAGCGACCCGACGCCGAAACTGCTGTCCCGCCTGGACGCCAAGGAAATGATCCTTACCGTCGATCGCGACCTGGACGCCGTTCCGCCCTCCCTCGGTGCGTATAACGTTGAGTTGAAGGACGGACGCAAGCTTGTTTTCCATTATCCGCCGAGCAAGATCCACAGCGGCGAGATCGTTGCCGCTGTGGTGGCCGCGGGCTTTAGCGTTTACGACATCGTCACCCGGGATACGGAACTGGAAGACATCTTCCTCAACCTGACCCGCCCGCCCGACGGCCGCGCCGGCTAATGGTTCGGACGAGGCCCGGGATAAACGTAAAGCTTGGACGCGTTTGCGTTCTTGTTCTCTGTCTTGCCGCCGCATCCTGCGCCCCCCGTATCGAGCCGCCGGGCCCGGCGGTCGCCGACCCGGCGCTGTCCGGCCAGGCGTTCAGCACGGCGGACGGCGCGCGCCTGCCGTTGCATCGCTGGCAACCGGAAAAGAATCCCGCCCGCGCGGTGCTGATCGCCCTGCACGGGTTCAACGACTACGGCAATTTCATCGCCGAAGCTGGGGCTTATTTTGCCCAGCGCGGCATTCTCACCTACGCCTACGACCAGCGCGGCTTCGGCGGCGCGCCGAACCGGGGCCTGTGGCCGGGCATAAAGGCATTTACCGACGATTTGAAATCAGTGGCGGCGCTGATCCGCGCGCGGCATCCGGGCACGCCGCTGTTCATCCTCGGCGAAAGCATGGGCGGCGCCGTGCTCATGACCGCCATGACCGGCGACGCGCCCCCCAGGGCCGACGGCATCATCCTGTCGGCGCCGGCGGTGTGGGGGAGATCGACCATGCCGTGGGTCCAGCGGAGCGCGCTCTGGCTCAGCGCCCATACCGTGGGCGGGCTCAAGCTCACCGGGCAGAGCCTCAAGATTAAGCCTTCCAACAACATCGAGATGCTGCGCGCGCTGGGCCGCGATCCGCGGATCATCAAGGAAACCCGCATCGATACGCTGTGGGGGCTGGCCGGACTGATGGACGCGGCGCTGGCGGCGGCGCCCCGGCTGAGCGCGCCGGCGCTGATCCTGTATGGCCGCAAGGACCAGGTGATCCCGGCAGCGCCGACCCGGAAGATGCTGAAAAGCCTGCCGCCGGCCGGCCGCGAGGCGCGCCGCATCGCCTATTACGAGAACGGCTATCACATGCTGTTGCGCGACCTGGACGGCGAAACCGTGTGGGCGGACATCGCCGCCTGGATCGCGGACCGGACCCGGCCGCTGCCGTCCGGCGCCGACCGCAAGGCGGGGGCGTTGTTGCGCGGCGCGCCGTAAGAAATTGCCTTGTCAAAACGGCTCCAGGTTAGGCTTTCTTCATCAATGTTCCGTATAACGTTTTGTGAAATGGAACGTTCATGAGCCGAAAATCCGCAACGGAACCGATCCCTTCTCCCGGCTTGCATGACGCGGGAAACGGGCTTTCGTTTTTTCTTATCTTTTCCCTTTCGACGTTGGGATTTGTCGCCTCCGCGATTATCCGCGTTTCCGATGCCCTGCTTCCGCCCATCTCTTCCGAATTTAATATTTCCGTTGGCGAGGCCGGTATAATTATCACCGTGTTCGCGGTTATTTACGGCATGTTCCAGCTCATTCACGGCGGCCTTGGCGACCGCTTCGGAAAGATTCACGTTATCGTCGTCTTTACCTTCATCGGTGCGATCGCGACTTACAGCTGCGCCTATGCGGCCAACCTGACCGAGCTTGCCATTTTGCGCGGCGCGACGGGCGCCGCCGTCGCCGCCGGCATTCCTCTTTCCCTGGCCTACATCGCCGACAACGTAAACTATGAAAACCGCCAGTCGGTCATCGGCGGTTATATAGCGGGCATAACCATCGGCCAGGTTTTCGGTGTCGCCATCAGCGGCATGGTTACCGACCTGATCGGATGGCGGAATGTGTTCCGCATGTTCGGCGTTCTGCTGTTTTTTTCCGGAACCCTGCTCACGTACATGGTGTTGAGCAAAAGAGCGCCAAAGGAAGCCGACGGTGGAACCAAAATGCAATTGGCCACCTATATCAATCTGGTCAAATCTCCTGCTGCGCGCGCCATCTTTCTGATCTGTATTGTGGAAGGGACTTTCATGTATGGATCCCTGATGTTCGCCGGCGCATTGATGCGCGACAGGTTTGGCATCAGTTACACCGAAATCGGCATCATGCTCGGCGGCTTCGGCATCGGCGGTCTTGTGTTATCGTTGAGCATCAATCTTCTTCTCAAATGGTTCACCGATATCCAGTTCGTGGTGATCGGCGGGGTGTTGGTCGGCGGTTGTTATTTGCTGCTCGCTTTTTTGCAGACCCCAAAGATTCTTTTTCCCATGTTTCTGCTGATCGGCTTCGGATTTTTCATGTTTCATATCACCCTGCAAACCAAGGGGACGGAAATGGCGCCGAAAACGCGGGGCGTTGCCATGGCGCTTTTTTCCCTGTCCGTTTTTTCCGGCCAGGCGTTGGGGGCGTTAATCATCGGGTCGATCATCGACCGGTTCAGTTATGTCCACGCCTATGTTTTCACGGCGCTGGCTATTTTTCTGCTCACCTTCCGCTTTGCGCGCTTTGTCGCCGCAAGCGCCA
>JAOUPW010000263.1 GCA_029879665.1 Rhodospirillales bacterium
CTTTGCCCCCATGATGCCGAAATGAGCGACCGTATCCTGATCATCGATTTCGGCTCCCAGGTGACCCAGTTGATCGCCCGGCGGGTGCGCGAAAGCGGGGTTTATTCGGAAATCCATCCCTTTAACGCCGTCACCGCCGAAACCATCCGCGGATTTGATCCCAAGGGCGTGATCCTGTCCGGCGGGCCGGCGTCGGTGACCGATATGGACACCCCCAGGGCGCCGGACGAACTGTTTCAAATGGGGCTGCCGGTGCTCGGCATCTGTTACGGTGAACAGACCCTGTGCGCGCAATTGGGTGGCCGGGTCACCGAGTCCAACCACCGGGAATTCGGCCGCGCCTTCGTCGAGGTGGTGGACGATTGCGACCTGTTCCACGGTGTCTGGGCGGTCGGCGCCAGAGAACAGGTGTGGATGAGCCACGGCGACAAGATCGACGCCATCCCCGAAGGTTTCCGCCCCGTTGCGATCACCGACGGTTCCCCCTTCGCCGCCATCGCCAACGATGAAAAACATTTCTACGGCGTCCAATTCCACCCCGAGGTGGTGCACACGCCCCACGGGGCGCAATTGCTGGCCAACTTCACCCACCGGGTCTGCGGCTGTGGCGGTGATTGGACCATGGCCGCCTTCAAGGACGCGGAAATCGCCAAGGTTCGCGAGCAGGTGGGAAGCGGCAGGGTGATCTGCGGCCTATCCGGCGGGGTCGATTCATCCGTCGTTGCCGTGTTGCTGCACGAAGCCATCGGCGACCAACTGCAATGCGTGTTCGTCGATACCGGCCTGATGCGCGCCGGGGAACCGGATGAAGTGGTCGGCCTGTTCCGCGATCATTACAACATTCCGCTGGTGCATCGGGACGCCCGCGATTTGTTTTTGGGTAAACTGGAAGGGGTCAGCGATCCGGAACGGAAACGCAAGATCATCGGTTCCACCTTCATTGATGTGTTCGAGGAAGAAGCGAAAAACGCCGGCGGCGCCGATTTCCTGGCGCAAGGAACGCTATATCCGGACGTGATTGAATCGGTTTCCTTTACCGGCGGGCCTTCGGTAACCATCAAATCCCACCATAACGTCGGCGGCCTGCCTGATCGCATGAACATGCAACTGGTGGAACCACTCCGCGAACTGTTCAAGGACGAAGTCCGCGCATTGGGGCGCGAGCTTGGGATTCCCGACCGTTTCGTCGGCCGCCACCCCTTCCCCGGGCCGGGGCTGGCCATCCGCCTACCCGGCGGGATCACGGCGGAGAAGCTGGAAATCCTGCGCAAGGCCGATGCCGTCTACCTGGAGGAAATCCGCAATGCCGGGCTGTACGACGCCATCTGGCAGGCCTTTGCCGTGCTCCTGCCGGTACAGACCGTGGGCGTCATGGGCGACGCCCGCACGTATGATTTTGTCTGCGCCCTTCGCGCCGTGACTTCTACCGACGGCATGACGGCGGACTTCTACCACTTCGACATGGAATTCCTGGCCCGCGTTTCCAACCGCATCATCAACGAGGTGCAGGGCATCAACCGGGTGACCTACGACATCACCTCCAAACCACCGGGGACGATTGAGTGGGAGTAAGGTACTGAAAAAAATTTGGTTTTAAATAACATCAAATTTTTGTGTTATATAGGATAAGTACTTATATATTATTTTTTTATAATCTAAGAGTATACTTTTTTTAAAGTACAAATATAAATATATAGCGTAAATATTGATATTTTTAACTGAAAATTCGTGTGTTAAATAACTTCCTGAATACTTACTTTTTAGGGAGGAATGCATGAAATTCACTGGAAAATTATGGATGGCCGCCGGCATTGTCTGTGCCGTTCTGGTCATGGGTGCTCCGCCAACTCAGGCGGCGGGCATCGACGCGGCCCTGCTGGCCAGCAATTGCGTGGTCTGCCACGGCCCCAAAGGCAGGAGCCTCGGTGAAATGCCCAAGTTGAAGGGCATGTCGGCCGAGAAAATCCTCGACTCCTTCCGGCAATTCCGGGCGGGGCAAAAGGCCTCGACCATCATGGACCGGATCTCGAAGGGCTATACGGATGACCAAGTCAGGGCAATCGCCCGCCATCTTGGCGCCAAATAAGGGAGGATGAAAAAATGACACATACCACCAGAAGGAACTTCCTCCAGGCAACCGGCGCGGTGGCGGCCCTTACCCTCACAGGCTGCGTGACCACCGGCGGTTCCGGGGCCCGCGTTATCGTCGTCGGCGGCGGCTTCGGCGGCGCCACGGCGGCCCGGTACACCAAGATGTTCGATCCCAGCGTCTCCGTGACCCTAATCGAACCCAACACCTCTTATACCACCTGTCCCTTCTCCAACGCCTACCTGGGCGGATTGAGGAACCTTGCCTCCATCACCCACACGTACCAGGGAATTTCTAAAGCCGGGGTCAACGTCGTCCATGATTCCGTGGTCGCAGTCGACCCGGTCAAGAAAACGGTCAGGACCAAGGGCGGCAAGTCCATGTCATATGACCGCCTGATCATGTCGCCCGGCATCGATTTCCGCTTTGACGCCACCCCCGGTTCATCGGAGGCGGCGGCGCAGTTGACGCCCCATGCCTGGAAGGCGGGTCCGCAGACCGTGCTCCTGCGTAAACAGCTTGATGCCATGGAAAACGGCGGCCTGGTGGTTATCTCCCCACCGACCAACCCCTTCCGCTGCCCGCCCGGCCCCTATGAACGGGCCAGCATGATTGCCCATTTTCTGAAAACCCAGCGGCCCAAATCAAAGCTGCTGATCCTGGACCCGAAATCCAAGTTTTCCAAACAGGGCCTGTTCATGGAAGGCTGGAAAATGCATTACAAGGACATCATCGAATGGGTCCCGGTGGACAAGGGCGGCAAGGTCGTCGAACTGGATGCCAAGAACCGCACCGCCATCACCGATTTCGGCGAACACAAGGCCGCGGTACTCAACTTCATCCCCGACCAGAAGGCGGGCGCCATTGCCTTTACCGCCGGCCTGACCAACAAGAGCGGCTGGTGTCCGGTGGATTTCTCGACTTTCGAATCGAAAATCCACAAAGGCATCCACGTCGTCGGCGACGCCGCCATCGTCAAGGGCATGCCCAAATCGGGCAACGCCGCCAATTCCGAGGCCAAGGCCTGTGCCATGGCGGTGGTCAATCTGCTCAAGGGCAACAAGCCCGGCACGCCGATCACGTCGAATACCTGCTACAGCCTGATCACCCCGAACCACGGCATTTCCGTGACCGCGGTATGGGAAGCCAGTGCCGACGGGTATAAGACAAAATCCGGAGGCCTGAGTCCCATGGGTCGGGATGAGAAATTCCGCGAACAGGAATCCCGCTATGCACGCGGCTGGTATACGAATATTACCGCCGCAGTCTGGGGATAAACCAATCTTCCAGCACTACAATCAGGGGGGCATCAGCCCTCCTTTTTTTTAGGAACGGGCAGAATGGTTTCCCGTCAAACCTTTCGGGAAAGTAGCGACAGGATGACGACAAATGGCCCAATATATCCATAAATTTTATATGGAAATTATAAATACGCCGCACAGATATGCGGTAACTTCCACCGGAAAGTCCGGGTTTTCCTATGAAACCAATTATTGGCTTGGGACGTAGCTTGGATTTATGCTATTAATGTAACTACTTAGAACTTAACTTTAGAAAGAAGACGCTATGACTGTTGGCACCGTGAAATGGTTTAATCCCACCAAGGGTTACGGCTTTGTCGAACCCGAAGATGGATCCAAAGACGCGTTTGTCCATATTTCCGCCGTTCAGCAGGCCGGAATGGATACGCTCCGTGAAGGTCAGAAGATCCAGTTCGAACTCGTTCCCGGACAAAATGGAAAATCTTCCGCGGAAAACCTGGTCGCCATAGATTAATTTGGGACTGATCCGGTTTTTCCCTAAAACCGCCTAACAAGGCCGCTAAGTTCCTCATCCAGGACTTGCGGCTTTTTCTTTGCTCATCTTCGCCGGGAACCTTTCATTGCCCGGCCCCCACCGGGGGCATGGTACGGCCCTCGAATCGCTCTATATTGAGCCATACTACCTGTGATGACATCCGGCGAGGGAGAAACTCAAACCATCATGCGAGGAATGCGGCAAAGACCCCAGGCGCTCTCCGCCACACCCGGCAAGCGGCGCAATGATCTGGAGACGATCCGGGCCCTGCTTCCTTTTCTGTGGCCCCGGAACGC
>JAOUPW010000264.1 GCA_029879665.1 Rhodospirillales bacterium
GGGTCGGACCGGCCCTGGAGGGATTCCTGGTACAACCGCTCAAGGCGCTACCCGAAAGCGCCAGGATCATCCAACTTTCCGAACATGCCCTTCTCAAGCGGCTACCGCTCCGGAACGGCCATGATCACCGGGGTGAAGACGGGGAAAAAAACGATCATGCCGACGGACATTCTGAAACGGCGTATGACCCTCACCTCTGGCTCGACCCACGAAATGCGCAGGCCATCGTCGCCCTCGCGGTAACGGAACTGTCCGCGAAAGCCCCCCTGAACGCCGGACGCTATCGAGACAACGGCGCACATATGACGCGCCGGCTGGAAAACCTTGTTCTTGAACTGGATCTATTGATGAGGCCGGTGGCACAGCAGCCGTTCATGGTATTTCATGATTCGTTCCAGTATCTGGAAAAGGCCTATGGCCTCAACATGACCGGATTTCTGACTCTTTCTCCGGAACAATCCCCCGGCGCCCGGTGGATGAAGGAAATTAGGAAGCGCATCCAACACCTGGGCGTGCGCTGCCTGTTCCGCGAACCTTCCTTCGAGGCCCGGCCGGTAATGGCCCTGGCGCGAGATACGGGACTAGCCGTCGGTGTTCTCGACCCGCTGGGCGCCGGGCTCGAACCGGGGGCAGACCTTTACTTCAGCATGATGCGGGAAAATGCCCGCTCTCTCACCAACTGTCTCAAAAAAACTGGGAACGGTTGACAATCCACCGCCAAGGACCGAAGACAAAGTCCTGTTCCCGTCACCCCGGAGTTTTAGTCCGATGAGCAATAACATGAGCAACGATCCGCCTACCGTCCCGTCCCAAGCTTTGATCCGGATTCTGGAAACCCTCCGATTCAACGGGGATGGTCTGATTCCGGCCATCGCGCAACAACATGACACCGGTGAAATCCTGATGATGGCCTGGATGAACCGGGACTCCATTGCGGAAACCCTGAAATCGGGTCAGGTCTGCTACTGGTCGCGATCCCGGGGCAAGCTATGGCGCAAAGGTGAAAGTTCCGGCCAGGAACAAAGGCTCAAGGATTTTCGCTGGGATTGCGACGCCGATACGTTGCTGCTGCTTGTCGATCAAAAGGGCGTCGCCTGCCACACCGGGCGGAAGAATTGCTTCTTCAACGCAATCCGCGACGGTGAGGTGGCGGTTATCTCGGATGTGGAAACCGATCCCAAGGAACTTTATGGATCGAAAAAATAATCTGGCCGGTTCAGTCAACTTCACTTGACCGTTTTGTCATCAAGCCCTGCAGAAAATTATATGACGGGCTGTCCAGATCCAGAAAACTTACGACAAATTCCCGGGTGTCGCGATCAACACGCACCACCCGCGCCCGGACATTGACCGGAATCAAATCTTTCGCAGTAGACCCAACCCCTGAAATCGTAAACAGAGAGCCGGAACTCAACTGCCCTTTATATCCATCGATCAGAAATCCGCCCATGCTCCAGCTTGTGGACACAAAAGCTTTGCCGTCAAATTCCACGGCAATGGCAGGACAGACTTCACGTTCGTAACGGCGCTTTTCTTCCAAAGGATAATCCGTCTGTGTCATGGTCGGGTTCATTGCAATGATTTCATAAGGATGAATTGAGGAGACTATTGCTTATGCTCCACTTATCGCACCGCCTCGGCGCATCAGGCTTTGCATGATATCAAAAACATTTTCATCAATTCCGGTGAAGGCCACGGCAAGCAGATTTTTATCCGAACCCAGACGTGCGACCTTGGCATTTACATTTACCTGAAAAATTTCGCCGCCAAGAGATCCAATCCCCTCAACGGTTACGGTATCGTTTTCTTCAAGTTTTCCTGAATAGGACTTGATTAAGGCCCCCCCCAAACTCCAATCTTCCGTTTCATAGGCGCAGCCATCGATGACCACACAAATCCCCGGCTGGTTCAGGCGCAAATCCCGGCGCTTTTGAGTATGTTGATATCCAGCAATCCTGTTGGCCATCTATAATCCCAATGAGACGATTAAGGCCAAAAAAGCATCATAGGCCAGATTTTCACAAAAGTCATGTAAAGTCATAAAATAATAATCTTATTTATTTACTAATAGTTCCTATTGAAACCTTTGTATTTTAATACAATTAGATTGAATTTTTTTGTTGGCCATATAATTGGAAATTTTCTGGCCTTTTCTTGAAAAGGCCAGGGTATTGCTTCAACCGTTGCCTGAATCGTCATACACTCTTCCACGGCAGTCAGGTTGGAATAGGTTGCCGGACTTGATACATTCGATTCCTCTATGATCCAGCTATGCTTTGGCCTTCAATGCCTATTGGGAGATACATGGAATGAAATTCCGCCTTCTTGCTTTTGCCCCCTTACTGATTTTCGCCTTCACCTTCGCTCCGATCGCCGGAAACGCCACGGAAAACGATACCTATGATGAGGAAAGCATTCTGGATGCGACGAAAGGTTTTTTCGGAGCGACCACGAAAGGCCTTGCCGAACTCATTCAGAAAATTTTCAAGGATCATGGGCGGCCGAATGGCTATATCGCCGGCGAGGAAGTCAGCGGCGCCATAGGCGTAGGGCTGCGTTACGGCGAAGGAACGCTTCACCGGAAGAACGGCGCTAAAATAAAGGTCTATTGGCAGGGGCCATCCGTGGGGTTTGATCTCGGCGGCAACGCTTCCAAGGTCTTTACCCTAGTTTACCATCTCAAAAACAATAACGAAATTTTCCAACGCATTCCTGGCGTAGATGGCACGTTTTATTTCGTTGGCGGCGTGGGGGTTAATTATCAACAAAGCGGCGATCTGATCCTGGCACCGATCCGCACCGGTGTGGGACTGCGCGCCGGCGCCAGCATCGGATACCTCCACTACAACAGGAAACATTCCTGGATACCGTTCTGATCATGGCCGGAACCGGAGCAAAAATTCCGGTCACGCCCGTGTCATACCCTTTTATTCGCGTCTAACTATTTATAATATTGTAATAAATTGTCCTTGGTTGGGATCAATGTTCAAAGTGGTATAATGATGCTCGGGTAAGGGGGCATTCCCGGTAGCGGCGGGACACGCCAACCGTGATGCGTGCCCGTGAATGCGATTGGCGCAGAGAAGGACGTCCAATGGTTATCGAATTATTTGGAAAAAACCGCCACAACCAGCGCTCCGGAGCCGGACGGCGGTCTGGATGGGAACGGCGAACGAACAATGACCGCCGGGGTGAAAGTAGGAACTCAGAAGATAATCCGGGCCTTGGCAGCCTGAGTTATTCCAACCCCAATGAAGGATATTTGAAGACCAAAGCCTTGTATGAACAACCCCACATGGACCGCCGTAACGGTCAGGGCCGGCGGATTGTCGTCGACCGCAGATACACGGAACGCAGGAACACCAAGACTTCCGCGTCCGACAGCGGTAATTACCCCGGCGAGATTTATTACTTCCCGTCCATCGACAAGAAAAACCCTTATTAAACCGGACGCCCAATCCGTTATGAAATTGGGGAAAAGATTTCAGGCCGGAACCGTATAGTTTCCCGATAAAAACAGCAGCGGCTGACCTTCGTGGTAATCGTATTTTTCCACCGCGCCGATTAAGATGAGATGATCCCCACCCTCATGTTGTGCCGAATTTCGGCATTCGAAGCTGGCGAGGCAACCGTTGAGCACGGGCGCCCCCCCCAAACCTTGCCGCCATTCAACGCCGGAGAATTTATCCTTGGCGGAGGCGGAAAAGGTATTGGATAAGTTCTGTTGCGATGAAGTCAGAACATTTACCGCAAAATGCCCGGTTTCCATAAAAATCGGCAATGAAGGCGAAGATTTCGCCATGCACCAGAGAATAAGAGGTTCATCAAGCGAGACGGCGCTGAACGAGTTGACGGTCAGGCCCTCCGGTTTTCCTCCCGGCCCCATGGTCGTGATCACCGTGACCCCGGTCGCGAAACGACCGAGGGCATTGCGGAAATCCCGCTGATCAAACTCCGCCGCGTCCTTACGCCTTGTTTCGTCCATATTTATCATCCGGTGTGAAAAGTGGCGCGCCCTGCAGGAATCGAACCTGCAACCTCCGGATTAGAAATCCAGTGCTCTATCCAGTTGAGCTAAGGGCGCCCGATAAATCAACCAATAGCCTTGAAACTGAAATTATCCGAATAGTTCTTCGGGCGGATTCGCCGGAATTTTGGTTCCGACAGCCGGAATTCAAGG